>JAYUBX010000177.1:0-2523 GCA_043740665.1 Candidatus Neomicrothrix sp. | reverse complement strand
AGCAGCTCGCCTCATGCTCGGGTGTTTCCATCTGATCCCAACTCGGCCACGGCGGCCCTCCAACACGGGCCATGCCGTCGGTCCAGAACAGCGCAAACGTTGCCGGACACGGCACGAGACGGACTATCCAATCTCGCCATAGGTCGTCGGGCCGCCCCAGTACTGAATCAAGAAGCCCATCAGGTGGGTCATGGCCTCGGTCAGTCCGTCCGGATACATCGGCCGCAGCAACGGGTCGGCCGCCACCGCCGCGTAGAAGCGATCGACCAAGCGCACGAACCACGCGTCGCCGCCGACGCGGGCACGCATGGTGAGCACCTGCTCGGGATCAAGCAACGACATCGGCTCTCGTCAACGACTCACCCGAACGAGCCGGCCGGAAGCCGACGATCGGGGCCGCGTTAGGGTTCGCCGATGAGCCGGGGGGCACCGACGACCATCGACACCCGCACGCCAGGATTCCGTGCCAACGCCGACGCCATGTTGGCGCTGCTCGAGCACGTCACCACCGCTCAGGATCGGGCCCTCGAAGGTGGCGGCGAGCGCTACGTGGCCCGCCACCGCGATCGGGGCCGGCTGCTCGTCCGCGAACGCATCGACCTGCTGATCGACGCGGGGTCGCCGTTCCTCGAACTGTCGCCGTTGGCCGGCTGGGGAACCGACGATCCGCTCGGGGGCGGCCTCGTCACCGGACTCGGCCTGGTCGAAGGCATCGAGTGCGTGATCAGCGCCAACGACCCCACCGTGCGGGGCGGCACCTCGACCGGGACCACCGTCGCCAAGGGCCTGCGGGCCCAGGAGATCGCCCGCCTCAACCGGCTGCCGCTCATCAACCTGACCGAGTCGGGTGGTGCCGACCTGCCTCGCCAAGCCGACATCTTCGTGCCCGGCGGGGCCACCTTCAAGGGACTCACCCAGCTGTCGGCCGCCGGGGTGCCGACCATCACCCTGGTGTTCGGGCCGTCGACCGCCGGCGGGGCCTACGTGCCCGGCATGAGCGACTACACGGTGTTCGTGCAGGATCAGGCCCGGGTGTACCTGGGCGGGCCGCCGCTGGTGAAGATGGCCATCGACGAGGACGCCGACGAAGAAGAACTGGGTGGCGCCGCCATGCACGCCCGGGTGTCGGGGCTGGCTGATTTTCTGGCGACCGACGAACGCGACGCGCTGCGGCTCGGCCGCCTGATCGTGCGGCGGCTGAACTGGCGAAAGCAGGGGCCGGGCCCGACCGCGATCGCCGTCGCCCCTCGATTCGACCCCGCCGAGCTGCTGGGGGTGGCGTCGGCCGACGTGCGCGTGCCGTTCGACGTCCGCGAGATCCTGATCCGGGTCGCCGACGGATCCGAGTTCGACGAGTTCAAGCCCCTCTACGGCACCCAACTGGTGTGCGGTTGGGCCACCATCGCCGGCTTCCGCGTCGGGGTGCTGGCCAACAACGGCATCTTGTTCAGCGAGGAGGCCCAGAAGGGCGCCCAGTTCATCCAGCTCGCCAATCGATCGGCCACTCCCCTGCTGTTCGTGCAGAACATCACCGGGTTCATGGTGGGCACGCGCTACGAGCAGGGCGGCATCATCAAGCACGGCAGCCAGCTCATCAATGCGGTTTCGAACTCGACCGTGCCCCACCTGACCCTGATGGTCGGTGCCTCGTACGGCGCCGGCAACTACGGCATGTCGGGCCGCGCCTTCGATCCTCGCTTCGTGTTCTCGTGGCCCAACCACCGCATCGCCGTCATGGGTCCTCGCCAGCTCGCCGGCGTGATGTCGATCGTGCAGCGCGCGGCCGCCGAACGGGCCGGGCGCGACTATGACGAGGCGGTCGACGCCGCCATGCGCGAGGCGATCGAGGCCCAGATCGGAGAGTTCGTGACCTGGGTATAGAGGTGGTCCTCGGACTCGGTCACGGCGACGTCTCTGTGCTCCCGGATGGCACCGACGAAGTTGGAATCTATGAAGCTACCACACCAACCGCTGCGGCGTCGTGGCTTGTCAGCGAGCATGTCAGCACCCTTCTTGTTGATCAGTCAGTTGCCCTCGGCCAGGACTGAGTGAGCGTCGCAGTCCGATGCTCCGCGACTTCTGTTCGCTCAAATTCATCAGGGCGGGCCGGTCGGTACGTAAACCGCATGCGATCCTCACCACTGGTCGCCGAGGGCGATGAGCCAGTTCATCCGGGCCACCCCACCACAAATGATGCGGCTGCTGAGGGTTAGTCAGAGCGTCGGACCTGATCGCCAAGAGGGCGACGTGCGGTCCCTGCGTTAACCCCACATAAACGCGTTGCGGGGGACACCGTTACGTGACCACGCGCCGGGACCAGAAGGGGACCAGAATCATGCAAACCGTGCAATGCATGATGTGAATTGAGGTGCTCTGGGCAGCTCTGCTGACCGAAAAATCAACGAAACACGTGCTCGGGCCTACCTGGGGGTCAAGGGGTCGCAGGTTCAAATCCTGTCAGCCCGACACTGGGGTCGTACTAAAAACCGTCCCAAGAACTAAGCACGAAATCCCTCCCTGTCA
>JAYUBX010000176.1:0-1520 GCA_043740665.1 Candidatus Neomicrothrix sp. | reverse complement strand
AGCAGCCAGGTCGGCACCACGGCGATGGTCACCGACATCGGTTCGACCAAGCGGGTCATCGGGTCGAGCCTGACCGCAGTCGACCTGAACGGCATCATCCGGGTCGAGCTCGGGTTCGCCCTGGTACTCGCCGCTGCGGCGGCCGGACTCGTCCTGTGGCTGGGGTTGGCCGAACGCCGTCGTACCTTCGCCATCGCCGCCGCTCTCGGCGCCAGCCGCAGGGCGACCCGCCGGGCGCCGGTTTCGATGTTGCGGGCGACCTGGAGCATCGTCCGAGCGCCAATCGGGTCCGACTTGGAGCGAACCTCTCACATGCTGTTAGGGTCACCTAAGTATTCGTGACCGCCAAGAACACAAGTGGGATCAACGATGAAGCGATGGATCGGACTGGCAATCGGTGGCTGTCTGGCAGTTTCGCTGAGCGCGTGCGGATCGTCGGTGACCTCGACCCCTGGGCCGGCCACGACGGTGGCTGGCGCCGCATCGACGGCCACGGTGCCGCCGCCCGACGGCGGTATCACTGTCTACAGCGGCCAGCACGAGCAGACCATGACCGCCCTGGTCAAGGCGTTCACCGAGACCACCGGCATCCCGGCCCAGTTGCGATCGGCCGACGAGGCGACGCTGGCCAACCAGGTGCTGCAGGAGGGCTCGGACAGTCCGGCCGATGTGTTCGTCGCCGAGAACCCCCCGGCGCTCAACGTGCTTGACGACCAACATCTGCTGGCCCCGACCGCGCCTTCGACCCTGGCCCAGGTCGCGTCGACCTACAGCCCGGCCTCGGGTGACTGGGTCGGCGTTTCGGCCCGATCGGTCGCGCTGGCCTACAACACCAATCAGGTGCAGCAGACCGCCCTTCCGGCATCGATCCGCGACCTGGTCCAGCCCGAGTGGAACGGCAAGGTCGGCTTTGCCCCGAGCGAGACCGACTTCCAACCGCTGCTCACCACGCTGATCAAGATCGACGGGATCGATGCGGCGACAACGTGGCTCCAAGCTCTCAAGGCCCATGGCAAGGTCTACGACAGCAACGAATCGCTCTCGGCGGCGGTCAATGCTGGCGAGGTCCAGACCGGGATCACCGACCACTACTACTGGTATCGGCTGCGAGACGAGGTCGGTGCCGACAAGGTGAAGGCGGGCCTGCACAACTTCGCTCCCGGCGATCCCGGATCGCTCGTCGATGTGTCCGGTGCGGGTCAGTTGGCATCGAGCAAGCACCCGGGAAGTGCCCAGGCGTTCCTCGCCTTCTTGGTGAGTGAGCAGGCCCAGAAGATCATTGCGAGCAGCACCAGCTACGAGTACCCGCTGGCGGCCAGAGTCGAGTCGGACAAGGGCCTGCGGCCGCTGTCGGACTTCGGCCCGGCGGTCATGACCATCGCCGATCTCGGTGATGGTCGGCAGGCACTCGGGCTGCTGCAGCAGGTCGGCCTCCTCTAGTGGAGGGGGTGTCAGGCCTGACGCCGCGTTCGGCGTCCACTCGACGGCGCGGTCGTCGTCGGGCGCGGTCGGCGCCGTGG
>JAYUBX010000175.1:0-11569 GCA_043740665.1 Candidatus Neomicrothrix sp. | reverse complement strand
CCGCCGGCGAGCCCATGGACATGGCGTGGCGCCACCACCTGTTCGACCTGCCGGTTGACTGGACAGCCGATGACGTTGCGTTGGGTCGTCGGCCACCTGATCGAGGAGACGGCCCGCCATGTTGGCCATCTCGACATCACCCGCGAGCTGGTCGACGGTCGCACCGGTCGCGAGGCCAGCGTGTTCGACCCGGCTGATGGTCAGGGGCCGTTTTCGGTGAGCGCCGGTTGATCGACCGGGATCTTGACCAGACCTTCGTCGATCACCCCGACCAGCTCGCCCCGGTCGACCCGATTGAAGATGTCCACGCCGCTGACGCCCAATTGGTGGGCCGCCTCGGTGACGCTGATGAGGGTCGGCGGGGTCACGTCGGTTTCGGTCAGGGCCGGTTCGCTCATGGTCGGTGCCTGCTCCTCGACGTGGACTTCGTTCGATCGGGCGTCTCGATCGTCAGCTTGTCGCGTCGGTGGCCGCCGTGCCCGAAAAGTGCCGTGGCATCATCGTCGGAATGATCCGGACAGGAGACACCCCCGCATGACCGAGCTCGACGAGGACGGTGCCCGACTACCCAACCGAGAAACGCAACGCCAGGCCGCGACTCGTCTGCTCGATGGCATCGAGTCGATCTGCGATGCCGGCTCGTACGCCGAGGTCGAAGTGCTGCGTCCCTGGTCGGAGCCCAACCCGCGCATCACCGGCGAGTTCTCGAGCATTCGCGGCATCCGCTGGTATCTCGAGCGTGAGCTGGCGGCGCTGTTGGAACGGGGCGCGTCGGTGCACATCCGACGGTCGCGTGCCGCGCTCGATCTGGCCGATGCCGCGCTGTTCGCCGCCGTCGACGAGGGCCGTTGGGACTTGCGCAGCAAGAAGCTGTTCCTGTTCGGACCCGAGCGCGTGGCGTTGTCGCTCGACCGGTTGGCGCACTACACCGGCACCCGACCCGAGGTGTTCCAGCGCTACGTGTTGTTCACGAACTACGCCATGCACATCGAGGCGTTCCGCGAGCGGTTCCCCGATGCCGAAGGTCCCGATCGACCGGGTCGCCAGATGCCGGCCTGGCACCATCAGGTTGGTCACAACGAAGGCGTGAGCATCGTCAACATCGGGGTCGGTCCGTCGAATGCCAAGACCATCACCGATCACGTCGGGGTGCTGCGGCCCGATGCGCTGGTGATGATCGGCCACTGCGGCGGTCTGCGAAACCATCAGGACATCGGCGACTTTGTCCTGGCGACGGCGTACCTGCGCGGTGACCACGTGCTCGACGACGTGTTGCCCACCAGCGTGCCCGTCACCCCGAGCCACTACCTGAACCGCTACCTGCTCGACGTGCTGATCGAACGAGGAGCCCCCTTCCGCCTCGGCACCGTGTACACGACCGACAACCGCAACTGGGAGTTCAACCAGCGCCCGGCACTCGAGGCCATCCAGGCGTCGCGCAGCGTCGCCGTCGACATGGAGTCGGCCACCATCGCCACCAACGGGTTCCGGTATCGCATGCCCAACGCCACGTTGCTCTGCGTCTCGGACAAGCCGCTGCACGGCCAGCCCAAGCTGAGCGACGCGGCCGCCGCGTTCTATGAGGCGTCCCGGCGTGACCATCTGGGCATCGCCCTCGAAGCCATCGATCGGGTGCGGCGTGACCATCCGGGTGGCGTGCCCGCCGCCGATATCCGTAGCTCGGACGAGCCGCTGTTCGGCACGCCGAGCGATCTCGACGCCAACTGAACCGCCTTCGGGTCGGCTCGGCGGCGCTCGGTCGTCGGTGCCGTGACGATGTGCGACCATGACGCACCAATCGCAAGGGGGATCGTCATGAGTCATCCATTCGAAGAGGTCCGAGCCACGGTCGACGCCTACGTCGCCATGCGTGATCGCATCGAGCAGGGTGATGCCACATGGGTCGACCTCGCCGATTTCTTCACCGACGACATCGTCTACATCGATCCGGCCTGGGGCCGGGTCGAGGGCATCGATGAGATCCGCACGTTCATGGTCGAGTCCATGACCGGGCTCGAGGACTGGACCTTCCCGGTCGAGTACACCGCGATCGACGGCGACACGGTCGTGGTCAAGTGGACCCAGCAGTCACCGGGCCAACGCGACGACGGCAGCCGCTACGAGCAGTCGGGCTACTCGACGTTGGTATACGCCGGCGACGGCAAGTTCTCCTACGAGGAGGACCTGCTGAACATGACCCATGTGATCGAGGACCTGGCCGCCAGCGGCTGGCGCCCCGGGGCGGGATTCTCACCGCCGCCGGCCCGTCCCGACCGAAACTTTGCCCGCCCGACCTGACTCGTGATCCTGGCTGCGGCATGAACCTGACCGACATCCTGCACCTGTCGCCCCACGGCGCCGACACCTTCGTGGCGTCAGGGCCGCGGTACCCGTGGGGCGGGCTGTACGGCGGACAGATCGTGGCGCAGGCGCTGCAGGCCGCAACCGAGACCGTTGATCCTGGGTTCGTGGCCCACTCGCTGCGCGCCTACTTCATTCGCCGTGGCGATCACACCGAGCCCGTGCGTTACGAGGTCGATCGCATCCGCAATGGTCGGTCGTTCTGCACCCGCCGGGTGGTGGCGCGCCAATCGGTGGGCGCCATCTTGAACCTCGAGGCGTCGTACCACGCGCCTGAGCCGGCGGCCGACATCGAGACGGTGGCCATCCCACCCGGCGTCCCCGGCCCCGACGAACTCGAGCAGACGTCGTGGACGCCGGTGTTCGAGCGCTGCTTCGTGCCGCCCGATCGACTCGATCTCGAAGGTCGGGCCGGCAGCGGTCGGGCGGCGGCGTGGCTGCGGGTCACCGAGCCCTTGGGTGATGCCCCCGAGGTGCATCAGGGTGGCCTCGCCTACCTGTCGGACGATCTGCCGACCGATGCCGTCGTGCGCGCCCACCCGGTCGGCCGTGAACCAAAAGAGGTGATCGACGCCTCGCTGTTCGTCGCCAGCCTCGACCACGCCATCTGGTTCCATCGTCCCTTCCGAGCCGACCGCTGGAACCTCTATGACTTCACCTGTCAGACCTTCGTCGGCGGACGCGGCCTGTCGACCGGTCACGTCTTCGACGCGTCGGGCACCCACGTGGCCACCGTGGCTCAAGAGGTACTGCTGCGCGACACCCGCCAGCGTTAGCGGCCAACGTCAAGTCTGCGAGGTGCCCGGCCGGACGACGTTGCGCTGTCCCAACCGCACATCGATGGCCATCGTCCTACTGCATGGGCCGCGCGGAATGGCAGGACTCAAGGGCAGCTGATCTTCTCGGCATGGGTCGGGGCCGACTTCCCGGTTGGACCTATGCCTATCAAGGCAGTTTGGTTGGCGGCGCCTTCTGGATCATCGCCTTCGCCGTCACCCTGGTGGGCGGCCATCCGGCTCTCGGCGCCCTGGCTCTCGTGGCGGTCTGTGTCGGCGTGGCCGTGTTCGCCTACCCCCGCTACCGGCCACGCGGGGAACCGTCAACGACGGGACCGGCCCGGATCGATGACGGAGGCCGGACCAGGTGTTGGTGATGGCGACGTATCCGAGACCGAGCTGTCGTTTCGCCACGGCGGCATCGAGCTCACCTGGCCACACCATCGGTTGTTGCAGACTGCGACAGTCACCTCAGGAGGTTGGCATGGCTATCACTTCACCGACTCGGATCGACGACGAGCTCTTTGCTTCGTCGCAGGTCGTGGGTCCGCTCATGAGTCGTAGTGCGTCGCAGCAGATCACCCACTGGGCTCGCATCGGACGTGAGCTCGAAGCGGCCGACAGCGTCTCGCAGCGGGCCATCGCCGAGGTGTTGGCCGCCCGACTCGACTACGACCAGCTGACCGCCCAGGAGCAAGCCGTGGTGCGAGCCGAATGGTCCGAGCGCATCGACGCCCGCCGTGACGCCCTCGACCTCGCTATCGAGTTCAGCGACGAGGGTCGCTCGTACGTCGAGCTCGACGACGACGGCCAGGTCGTCGACCGCGGGCCGTCCGTCGAGTAGCACGCCAACCGCGGCTGACCACGGTGGCTGACCCGGTTCTGCACGTCATCGCCGGGCCCAACGGGGCCGGCAAGACGACCTTCTACCTGCGGGTGCTGCGGCCGGCTACCCACCTCGATTTCGTGAACGCCGATGTCATCGCCGCCGAGCGCTGGCCCGACGTTGAACGCGACCACGGGATCCAGGCTCGGCGGTCGTTCGCCACCGAGACGGTGTTCTCCCACGAGTCCAAGCTGTCGCTGCTGCGCCAGGCCGACGCGGCGGGCTACCTCGTCAGCCTGCACATCGTGCTGATCCCCGAGGAGTTGGCGGTCGCTCGGGTGATCAACCGCGTCGCCAACGGAGGGCATCACGTTCCCGAGGACAAGATCCGCTCTCGGTACCGACGACTGTGGGGCCACCTCGGTCACGCGATCGGTGTGGTCGACGGCGCTCGGGTCTACGACAACACCCGGGCCGCTGCGTCCTTTCGCCTGGTCGCGACCTATCTCGACGGCCGCCTCACCGGCGACCCCCAGTGGCCGTCCTGGGCGCCCCCCGAACTCCGAGCCGCCGGCCGGCGCCTCTGACCCCGACCCGAGGGGATGCGTAGATCCAGGTCGGAATCCGACCTGGATCTACGCAACCTCGCGATTCGTGGGGTGACGTTCGGTCTGACGGGGCGTCAGGTCCTACCATCGCGGCAACGACTGACCGGAGGTTGCTGTGACCCTCACCGCTGACACCATGAGCCTGCTCGATCGGGCGCGTGCGCTCACGCCGCTGATCGAGGCCGAGGCCGAACACGGTGAGCAACTCGGCACCATGGCGCCGGCGGTGGTTGACGCCGTCGGCGAGGCCGGCCTATTCGGTATCTTGGTGCCGGCCGAGCTCGGGGGCCTCGAAGCCGACCTGGTGACGACGTTGGCCGTGT
Source organism: Candidatus Neomicrothrix sp. (assembly GCA_043740665.1). GTDB lineage: Bacteria > Actinomycetota > Acidimicrobiia > Acidimicrobiales > Acidimicrobilacustridaceae > UBA4742. The sequence continues at coordinate 6,675 of JAYUBX010000175.1, read as the reverse complement.
TCGAGGAGTTGGCCTACGCCGACGGATCGACCGGCTGGTCGACCATGGCCAACGCCACCACGTCGTGCTTCGCGGCGATCTACACCGGCGACGAAGCGGCCGCCACCATGTTCGCCGATCGTCCGGCGATCCATGCCGGCATGCTCGGGCCGATGGGTCAGGCCACGGCCGTCGCTGGTGGCTTCGTCGCGTCGGGTCGCTATCAGTTCGGCAGCGGGTCGGGTCATGCCCAGTGGCTCGGTGCCGGAGTCATGGAGATGCTCGACGGCGAGCCGGCGCTCAGCGAGCTCGGGCTGCCGGCCATGCGGGTCGTGTTCCTGCCCAGCGACCGCGCCGAGTTCCTCGGCAACTGGGACGTCATGGGCCTGGCTGGCACCGGCAGCTTCGACTACGTCGTCGACCAGGTCGAGGTCCCCGAGGCGTTCTCGTTCCTGCTGCTCGAGGCGGTCGCCCAGCGTGGCGGCCCCATCTACAACGTCGGGCTGTTCGCGTTGACTGCGGCGGGCCACGCCGGGTTCGCCCTGGGCGTCGGCAAGCGTGCCCTCGAGGAGGTGCTGGCCATCGCCAAGGCCAAGCAGCGTCTCGGGGCCGGCCCCATCGCCGAGCAGCAGCTGTTCCTGCACGACTTCGCCATGCACGACGCGGCGATGCGCTCGGCTCGGGGCTATGTGTTCGAGTCGTTCGCCGAGGCCGAGGCGGTCGTGCTCGACGGTGGCCTGGCCTCGCTCGAACAGCAGCAGCGGATGCGTCAGTCCACCACCTACGCCACCCGCATCGCCGCCGACGCGGCCCGCTTCGCCTACACGTGGGCGGGGTCGAGCGGCCTGCGCAATCCGAGTGTCGTGCAGCGGTGCTTCCGTGACATCTCGGCCGGCACCCAGCATCTCTACGTCGACAACAACACGCTCACCGGGTACACCGAGGCGATGCTTGCGGCCCTGCCCGAGGCGAGCTGAACTGCTTCTCGCATCACGTTCTGCACACGTCACTCCAGGGGGAAACCACGATGTCCGACGAACTCAGCGCCGAACCGAACTCGATCACGGTGTCGACGCGCGACGCGGCCCAGACCGGGCTCGGCCTGGCGGCATGGATGCGGGGCAGGCTGCCCGAGGGGGCCGATCCCGAGGTGCTCGACGTGGTGTCGCCCGAGTCGAACGGTATGTCGAGTGAGACCCTGTTGTTCGATGCCGTGTGGACCGAGAACGGTGAGCGCACCCACCACGCCCTCGTGGCCCGGGTCGCCCCCGATGCCAACGATGTGCCCGTGTTTCCGAGCTACGACTTCGAGACCCAGTTTCGGGTGATGCAGGTGGTCGGCGAGTCGGCCGACGATGTGCCGGTGCCCGGCGTGCTGTGGCTCGAGCTCGACTCGGATGCCATCGGGGCGCCCTTCTTCGTGATGCAGCGGGTCGACGGCCGGGTGCCGCCCGACAACATGCCGTACCCGATGGGCAGCTGGCTGCTCGACGCCGACCTGGCCGATCAGCGTGCCCTGCAGGACGCCAGCGTGCGGGTCGTCGCCGGCATCCACGCCATCGACGTCACCCAGGTCGACTCGGCCTTCCTCGAGCTCGATGCCCCGGGCGACACCCCCCTGCGTCGCCACGTGGCCAACCAGCGGCTGTACTACGACTGGATGCGCCACGGCACCGTCTACCCCGTGATCGAGGAGGCGTTCGACTGGCTCGACGCCAACTGGCCGGCCGACGAAGGCGACACCGTCATCAGCTGGGGTGACTCGCGAATTGGCAACATGATGTACGACCAGTTCGCGCCGGTCGCCGTGCTCGACTGGGAGATGGCGGCGCTCGGCACGCGCGGCATCGACCTGGGCTGGATGATCTTCATCCACGACTTCTTCCAGGACATCTGCCGGGTGATGGAGATGCCAGGCATGCCCGACTTCATGAACAGCGCCGACGTCGCCGCGGTGTATGCCGAGGCGGCCGGCGCGCCGGTGCCCGACCTCGAGTTCTACGAGGTCTACGCCGCGTTGCGCCACGCCATCGTCATGGCGCGGGTCAACCAAGTGGCGTGCGCTTCGGCGAGTCCGAGCCGCCGGCCACGCCCGACGAGGCGGTCATGCACCGCGACCTGCTGCGCCTCATGATGGCCGGTGCCCGCCCGAGCTGACGCCCAGCTGGTGGTCCGTCAGTCGAGGTGATCGGCGGCCGAGAGGCCGGCCAGACCGGCGACGGTTGCCGCCATCAGCAACGGGATGGCCCGACGGGCACCGATGCTGCGGAAGGCCAGCAGCGTTGCCGCTGCGTCGGTCAGGTCGCTGGCCGCACCGGCGAGGGTCCAGTGGCGAACCGGATCGCCATTGGCCAGCGCCGCCATGGTGCCGGCCCCGATGGCCAGGTCGCGGGCACCGAACGCTCGCACCATGACCTTGACCGCCGGATCGTGAGCGGCGGGACCGATCCATCGATCGGCCGACGTGCCGGGCAGCAGGATGAGGCTGGCGCCGACGACGACTCGGGCGGCGTTCAGGGTTCGTACGAGCTGGCGATGGTCCACGCCCGGAGTCTGGCACGCCCACGGCGGTCCCCGATTCCGCTGCCCATCGGGGACCTCTCCGCTCGTCGGTTCGGCCGGCCCGACCGTCGCTGGTAAGGTGATCCACCGCAACGGAAGGCCCAGTTCGGTCGGTCGAGTACCGGTCCGTACCAGTCGATCCGCAGTGAAGTGGGACGCGTAGCTCAGTTGGTTAGAGCACTACCTCGACACGGTAGGGGTCGCTGGTTCGAATCCAGTCGCGTCCACTCGGCATCGATGATGCCTGGTGGTGAACGGTCCGAAGGGCCGACTCGACCCGGCGCGGTGCACGCTGATCCGAGCGTTAGGCGGTCAGCTCGGCTCGACCGTCGGCGGTGATCGAATAGGTGCCGTCGGGCTTCTTGCTCAGGTCCTTGCGCACCACGTTCTCGGCCGCCGGGCCCTTGGTCAACCGCAACCGCAGGGCGGCGTCGGTCATCCCGACGCCGAGGTCGGCCAGTCGGGCGAAATCGGCCGGCTCGAGCGCATCCTTCTCGGCGAGGACGCCGAGGATCCGATGTTCGTTGGTGCTGAGTGTCACCCGATCCAATCGTCCTCGGCGGCCCGGGGCCTGAGTGTCAGTTGCCGGAACGGCCCGTTTGTGACCTATGACCGGCTACCGGCGTGGACCCGATCAGTCGGGCTTGAGGCCCGGCCACTGGTCGCGGACCTGTTCGGAGAACTCGAGGCGGGACCGGCCTTCGTGGGCCAGGGCGTCGAGGAAGCCTTTGACCAGCGCCTGGTAGAACTCCTCGCCCTCGACCGGCGAGATCGGGTAACCCCGCTGTTCGGCGGCCCGGGCCAGGCTCTCGGCGATCGCCAGAAAGGCGCGGCCGAGGAACTCGACCCGCTCGGGCTCGACGTCGGTAACCCAGAGGAACTCGGCGCTGGCCGACGCCCGCTGCTCCCATTCGGCCAGGTACTCGTCGAAGGCCTCGATCACATCGGGATCGAGGCGCTCATAGAGCTGGCCGGGGTGCACGAGCGCCTGACCGATGACGGTCCGCGCGTAGGCGATCCAGATGTTGACGCCCCCCGACGGGATAGGCCCGACTTGCACGTGCATCTCGCCAGCGTAGGCCGTTTGGCCTATAGGCGTGAACGTTTGATCGGGTTCCAAATTCACCGCACCCTGATTTGAGATGCATTGCGCCTATCGTGACCATCGCCATGGTCGACGCGACCCCACCCATCGACGAAGCCGCCGAAGTCGGCCCGACCGATCAGTCTGATCAGTCTGATCAGTCTGATCAGTCGAGCCCATTGTTCGAACGGCCCTTCTGGTGGCTGGCGGTGTTGGTGGCCGGCGTGATCATCGCCGTATCGCTGTCGTTCGTCGCCGAGAAGACTGACGTCAGCGGCACCCCTGGCGACGTCGGCCACTACTGCCAGCAGGTCGCGGTCATCAAGCGGACGAGCCCGCAGGCGTTGGGCAACGGCTCGGACGGCAATGTCGACCAGGCCGCCACGTTTGTCTGGTCGCTGTCGTCGCTCGAAAAGGTCGCCCCCGAGAACATGCGCAGCGACGTCGGCGAGGTGCTGCAAGCAGCCAAGGATGTCTACGCCGCGTTGAGCGTCGCCGACCCGGCTGATCCGGCGTCCGCCCGAGCCCTCGCCCTGACCGTCGACCGGGCCGAGAAGCGCAGCGAGGACGCCATCGAGCAGATGAAGGAGTTCACCCAGGAAGCCTGCGGGGTCGATCTCGGCACCGGCTCGACGACCAGTACCTCGATCACTTCGACCACCAGCACCACGACCACGTCTCCCGTCCGACCCACCACGACGCCGACCACCACCTGACGAGGAGCCGGTCATGCCCGCCATGTCTCACGCCGAAGCGATGGCCTTCATCGCCGCCCTGCCCGCTCGAACGGCCAAGCTGGCCACCGTCGCCAAGGACGGCTCACCCCACGTGGCTCCCGTCTGGGTGGCCCTCGACGGTGACGACATCGTGTTCAACACCGGCGCCGGCACCGCCAAGGGCCGAGCGCTGCTGCGTGACCCTCGAGTGTCGCTTTGCTTCGACGACGAGACACCGCCGTTCTCGTTCGTGGTGGTCAACGGAACGGCCTCGATCAGCGAGGACCCCGACGAGTTGCTGCGGTGGGCCACCATCATCGGCGGTCGGTACATGGGCGCCGACCGGGCCGAGCAGTTCGGGCAGCGCAACGCGGTGCCGGGCGAGCTGCTGGTTCGCGTCCCGCCCACCAAGATTGTCTCGGCCCGCGATCTGGCCGGATAGCCCCCCCCCACCCAACTCGTTCTTGCGGCAGTTTGGTCACCTTTTCGGTGCCTCTAGTGCCGCAAGAGCCGAGGTGGGGCAGGCGGGTGGACCAGGGGGGTGGCGGGTGGAGTGCGCGCGTCAGGCGGGCTGGACCGTCACCGGGATGGCATTGAGGACGGCGTTGCCGGACAGGGGGTCGATCTGGTCCTCGTCGGTGAGGATGTTCGAGTTGACGCCGGCGTGGGCCTCGGCGATGCCCATGCGGGTGCCCGACGCCGTGTGGCCCCAGCCGTGGGGCAGGCTGACCACGCCGGGGCGGATCGCGTCGGTGACCTCGACCGGGGCGATCACCTTGCCGACCCGCGACGCGATCTCGGCCTGGCCACCGTCGACCAGTCCGAGCTCGGCGGCGTCGTCGGGGTGCACCTGCAGGGTGCAGCGCTCCTTGCCCTTCACCAGCACGTTCACGTTGTGCATCCACGAGTTGTTCGAGCGCAGATGCCGGCGGCCGACCAGCACCAGGTCACCGTTGCGATGGATCGCCAGCGAGGCTTCGAGCCGGTCGAGATCGTCGACGACGAGCGGGGGAGCCAGCTCAATCTTGCCGCTGGGGGTCTTGAGCAGATCGGGCAGGCGCGGCAGCAGCGGCCCGAGGTCGATCCCGTGCGGGTTGGCCGCCAGCTTGGCCAGCGACAGGCCATCGGGCACCGCCCCGAACCAGTCGCCGTAGGCACCGGTGCGGATCATCGCGTCGACCACGTGGTCGACGGCACTGTGCCCGGTCAGCTGGGCGGCCAGCTCGTCGACGGTGCGACCGGCGACGGGCGACTCGGGGTCGCTGACTGCCTTCTGCAACACGCCGGCGATCATCATGTCGTCGATGACGGCGGTGTCGGCACTGGCACCCTGACCGCTCACGATCAGCGCCAGTTTGGCCAGCACCTGGTGTTCCATCGGGCCCTCGGGCTCGATGAGCGGTGCCGACCAGTCGGCGAAGTTGCGCACCGCGAGGCCGTAGAAGGCGAGGGCGTACTCGCTGCGTTCGAGCGGCGACGGCGCCGGCAGGATCACGTTGGCGTGGCGGGTTGTCTCGTTGAGATAGATGTCGACGCTCACCATGAATTCGAGCGAACCGAGGGCGGCATCGAGTCGCCCGGCGTTCGGCGTCGACATCACCGGGTTGCCGGCGACGGTGATGAGCGCCCGGATCTGGCCCTCGCCGGGTGTCTCCATCTCGGTGGCCATGGTGGCGACCGGCAGTTCGCCGATCGTTTCGGGAAAGCCCTTGACCCGGCTGCGGTGGCGTCCGGTCTGGAAGCCCCGACCGGGTCCGGGTCGGCTGGCCCGCTCGTGGGCTGGTAGCGGGAACATGGCGCCGCCCGGTCGGTCGAGGTTGCCCGTCAGGATGTTCAACACGTCGACGGCCCATGACGCGATGGTGCCGAACTCGACCGTGCAGGTGCCGATGCGACCGTAGACGGCGGCAGTGGGGGCGGCGGCCAGTTCGCGGGCGAGGCGACGGATCAGCTCGGCGTCGAGCCCGCAGGTGGCGGCGACGGCCTCGGCGGTGAACGGCGCGATGGCGGCCCGCAGCTCATCGAGTCCGTTGAGATGGTCGGCCAGCTCGCCCAGGTCGACCAGGTCTTCGTCGAACAGGGTGTTGGCCATGGCCACGAGCAGGTGCGCGTCGGTGCCGGGTCGGATCGCCACATGCTCGTCGGCTTCTTCGGCGGTGCGGCTCCGCCGAGGATCGACGACCACCACGTTGCCGCCGCGGGCCTGGATGGCCTTCACTCGGCCCGGGAAGTCGGGGGCGGTGCAGAGCGAGCCGTTCGACTCCCACGGGTTGGCGCCGAGCATGAGCAGGTAGTCGGTGCGATCGAGATCGGGCACGGGGAAGAGCAGAGGCC
>JAYUBX010000174.1:0-2342 GCA_043740665.1 Candidatus Neomicrothrix sp. | reverse complement strand
TGCCCAGCCTCGACATCTACAACGACTACTTCCCGATGCGGATGCCGGGCCTGTGGGAGCTCAAGTCGCTGGGCGACTGGGTCGAGGTCACCGCCTTCTCGTTCGGTACGTTCCCCGAGCCGTTGGCCTTCAGCGTGCGGGCCGCCCAGTACCTGCGCGGCCGGGTCAACGACTTCGATCTGGTCCAGGACAACCAGAGCCTCGGTTACGGGCTGCTGGCCATGGAACGCATGGGCCTGCCGGTGCTCGCCACCATCCACCATCCCATCACCGTCGACCGTCGCCTCGAGATGGAACACGCCGAGAGCCGGTGGGAGCGCATGTCGAAGGCGCGCTGGTACGCCTTCACCAAGATGCAGACCCGGGTCGCGTCCCGGATGCCGCGCATCATCACCGTGTCGCAGAACTCACTCGACGACATCTCGTCCGATCATCAGGTGCCCAAGGAACGGCTTCACGTCGTGCCGGTCGGCGTCGACCAGGAGCTCTTCCGGCCGTTGCCCGGTGTCGAGCGCATCCCGGGCCGGCTCATCACCACCGCCAGCGCCGATGTCACCATGAAGGGCCTGAAGTACCTGCTCGAAGCACTGGCCAAGCTGCGCACCGAGCGTGAGGTCTCGCTGGTGGTGATCGGGCGTGAGAAGGAAGGCGGACCGTCGTCGCGCCTGCTCGACGAGCTCGGCCTGCGCGACATCGTGCAGTTCGTCACCGGCGTTCCCGAGGAACGCATCATCGAGCTGTATTCCGAAGCCGAGGTCGCCGTGGTGCCGTCGCTGTACGAGGGTTTCTCGCTGCCGGCCATCGAAGCCATGTCGTGCGGCGTACCCCTGGTGGCCACCACCGGCGGCGCGCTGCCCGAGGTCGTCGGCGCCGACAACGACACCGCCCTGGTGGTGCCCCCGGGCGACTCGCAGGCCTTGGCCGCCAAGATCGCGCTCGCCCTCGACGACCCCGAGCTGCGGGCCCGCATCGGTGCCGCCGGTCGCCAGCGGGTGATCGATCGCTGGACCTGGCGCCACACCGCCAACGGCACCGTCGAGCAGTACCGGGCCCTGCTGTCCGAGACCGCCGATATCCAGCGCCGCCGTCCCGGTGGGGCCCACGCCGCCCCCCGTTTCCAGTCGAACCGGCCGGTCGTGGGCATGCCGAGCACCAGCGGAGCGCGCTGACCGATGCTCACCGTCGAATACGACAAGCTGGGTCTGCGTCCCGGTGACCTGCTGCTCGACCTGGGCTGCGGCTTCGGACGTCACGCCTTCGAAGGGTTCCGCCGCGGCGCGCGGGTCGTCGCCTGCGACATGGCCACCGAAGAGCTCCGCCAGGTGCGGGGCCTGTTCGAAGCCATGGTCGACGCGGGCGAGGCCGCCCCCGATGGCCTCGGCGCCTGCGCCGCCGGCGATGCCACGCGCTTGCCCTTCCCCGACGGCACCTTCGATCGCATCATCGCCAGCGAGGTGATGGAGCACATCCCCGACGACCTCGCCGCTCTCGATGAGCTCACCCGGGTGCTGCGACCGGGCGGGACCATGGCCATCACCATTCCGGCCTGGCTGCCCGAGAAGATCTGCTGGGCCCTGAGCGACGAGTACCACGCGCCGTTCGTCGAGGGCGGCCATGTGCGCATCTACACCGAGCAGGAACTGCGCCACAAGATGCGCGGCGCCGGGCTGCATGACGGAGCCGCCCACCACGCCCACGCCCTGCATGCGCCGTACTGGTGGCTCAAGTGCGCGGTGGGGCCCACCAACGACGACTTCCCGTTGGTCAAGCTCTACAACAAGCTGCTGGTGTGGGACATCTCCAAGAAGCCGGCGGTCACCCGCATCACCGAGCAACTGCTCAACCCCGTGCTGGGCAAGAGCCTCGTGGTCTACGCCACCAAGCCCCTGGCGACCCGATCGACCAGTACGGCGACGACCGACTCGACGACTGCCCGACGGGAGCCGGCCGATGCCACTGCCTGACGTCCCGGGGATCCTGACCGCCGGCCAGTTGCAGCAGACCGTCGACGGCATCGCGTCGTGGCAGTTGCCGAACGGCATGATCCCCTGGTTTCCGGGCGGCCATGCCGACCCGTGGAACCACGTCGAGGCGGCCATGGCCCTGGCCCTCGGCGGGCGTCGCCGCGAGGCCGAGCGGGCCTACCAGTGGCTGGTCGACCTGCAGCGCCCTGATGGTTCGTGGCACCAGTACTACCTGCAGGACGCCATCGAGCAGGACAAGCTCGATGCCAACGTCATCGCCTACATCGCGACCGGCGTGTGGCACCACCACCTGCTGTTCGACGACGCCGGCTTCGCCGAGGCCATGTGGCCGACGGTCGAGGCCGCCATCGACTTCGT
>JAYUBX010000173.1:0-6026 GCA_043740665.1 Candidatus Neomicrothrix sp. | reverse complement strand
GATGCCTGTCCAACCGTTGTCGTTCCAGACATAGCGGTCCTTAGCGATTACCTGGGACGGTCCATGCACACCATCAGGTTGGCTGCGGGAGGCCGGATCAGGGCGCCGCAGCGTGCCATCCAGCCAGTACCAGTAACGGTCACCCGGTGCTGCCGGTACCAATCCCTGGAAGTATTGACCGTCCCGTTGGAGAGGAATCTTCATCGCGCCGGCATCCACCAGCTCAATCTCGACTGAAGTGACTGCCGGGGCCCAGACCCTGAAGTGGACTCCGGCAGCTACTGAGGTTGCGCCGATGTCGAGGGTAAAAAGACCCATTTTGCACATCCTTCCCTTTGTGGGTTGATAAAAAATAACTACTTAGGTCGTTCAAAAGCGGGTCTTTTCATTTGATCACCTCGCCACGGCCCGCTCAAGTTCGGCCCGTACTCGTGGGAGGTAATCAGGATGGTTTTCACGTAGGAAGGCCAGAAGTTTCTCTCGCACCTCGCAGCGCAGATTCCAGGTCGTGGGGGCATCGGCGGCGCTCATCAGGGCGCGCAGTTCGATGGTGCGCTCACCGGCGTTGGTCACCTGGAGACCCCAGACCTGTCCGTCCCAATTGTCGGAGGAGTGCAGGATGTCGTGTAGAGCCTGACGGAGCTCATCTACCGGGAGCATGTAATCCACGTAGAGAAATACCGTTCCCAGTAGGTTGGCCGACAACCTGGTCCAGTTCTGGAAGGGCTTTTCCAGAAAATAGGTGACCGGCACGACCAGCCTTCTCAGGTCCCAGACCCTGACCACTACGTAGGTCAGGGTGATCTCTTCGATTACCCCCCATTCTCCCTCGACAATGACCGCATCATCGAGACGTATCGGCTGGGTCAGGGCGATCTGGAGACCCGCAATCAGGGTAGCCAGGCTGCGCTGGGCGGCGAAGCCGATGATTATCCCGAGAATCCCCGCTGATGCAAGGATGCTCATACCGACCTGGCGGATTTTATCGAAGGTGCTGCCGCCCATTTTGGTGACTTCGGCGGTCACAAAATCGGCGTACTCTTTGCCGCCCGCCACATCCAGATGGCCGACGACGACGACATCGACTGAGGCGCCGACGACGACGACATCGACCGTGGCGCCGACGACGACATCGACTGAATTGGCCACCACCACCACCACCACGGCGGCGCCCGCCGCATCGGTGTCGCCCGCGACCGATTCGACCAGCACGACGGCAGCTGCTCAGGTACTCGCCGCCAACGTCACCAACACCTCTGGCTCATCGACACTGCCGGTCACCGGCGGCGAGGTGACCGGGCTGCTGGCCTTCGCCGGCGCGCTGGTTGCCGGTGGCCTCGTGCTGGTGCTGACCGCTCGTCGTCGGGCGATGGGCATGCAGAGGTAGTCGCACTCCGCCGTCGTGGCGCGACGGCGGCGTGAACGAAGACCTCCGGTGCACGTGGGGATTTTCCTCTCCACGGCCGGAGGTCTTCGTGTTTTTCGGCGGGTTCATCAGGCCCGTCGCTCAATTCGTGGGTGTGTTCTGCCGAAGGGAGAACAACCCCGTTGGCCGTTGGCCATCTGATCACGTCGTGCAATGGCGGCGGCGCCCCGGGCGTGGGTCCGATCCGATCTTGAACGAGGGAGAAGTCCAATGTCCGATGTCACGCCTGTCCGTCGCAGGACAGCACCCCTTGCGGTCCTTGTCGGTGCCACCCTGTGCTTCACCACGGATGGCCATCGGCACGTCGGCTGCGTCGGCCATCGTGGTCGTACCGAAGGTCCAAGTCGACCTGGGTGTGATCGGCTCTGCACCCGTGGGGGTCTCGCGTACCGGCACGATGGTGACGACCCAGGCTCTGACGAACTTCGGACCCGTGGCCGCACCGCTCAGCTGGTCATCACCGTCGGCAACGCGACGGAGACCTCCGTCACCCCCGATCTCGGGCTCACCTGCGGGGCGAACTCGCCCAGCCTGACCGGAACTGGGTTCACGCAGCAGTGCGCGACCGATTCTCTGTTGCCATCGGGAGCGACCCTGAGCGTCAGCCTCACCATCGCCCCGCTCGTCGATCCACGCCTCGTCTCCGTGCCTGTGCGTGGGACGGTCGGTTCTCTGTTGTCGGATACGCCGATCCGGTGCTGACCAACAACCGGTCGGACAAGACCGTGAAGATCCTTGATACTGCCGACCTCGCCGTCGCCGTCGCCGCCGTCGCCGGTAGTGGGAGCGTGAGTCGCGACGGGCTCACCGTGACCGACGCCACCATCTCCAACCTGGGCGGCAATCCGGTCTACGCCCGGCTGATGATCCTCATCGCAAACGGATCGGAGCTGCTGGGTGGGGTCACGGTGACCGACCCGGTCGGAAGCAACAAATGTTGGCACGTCGACCTCGCCGGTTGCACCAGGGTTGTCTGACCACCCTGAGTGCTGGTGGGCCACAAAATGCCCGCAATTCGGTCAAATCTGTGGGCCTGCCAGTATCGAATGTTCGGGCCAGAGCGATAACGCTTCTAAGAGCGTGGTTCGTTCACTTTGGGCCGCACCTTAGGCCCTCCCTCAACGAGCGCCGATGATCGTTCCGGTGCGCCGGGCGGCGATCGGCGGAGTCTTGTCGCAGCACCCTGGAGAAGTTCCCTTGACCGACGAAGCCAAAAGCGTTCTGGCCGGCAGCCTGGTGCGAACGCGGCTTCGGGGCGACGGAGGGGCCGCGCTGGTGGAGTTGGCCCTCTGCCTTCCGCTCCTGGTCCTCCTGGCCTTCGTCACTGCGGACGTGGGGCGGGCGTACCAGCTGCGCAATCGACTGTCGGGTGCGGCACGTGAAGGGGCCGCCGTCGCCCAGTTCTTGCCGTCGAACTTCGGCTCGGGCTGTGGCGTCGGCACCCGGACCATCGAAGGAAACGCCAACGAGGAGGACCTCTCGCTCGCATCCTCTCCCGGATACACCGTAACGGAGCAACGTCGGCAGCCCGACGGTACCCTCGGAGCCGTCGTCACGACGTGTCCGACGGGGGCCGATCTGCCGGTGTCCGGCGACCGCGTGATCGTGACGGTCAGTTCGCAGTTGACCCTCGTGACGCCACTGGCCCGCACCGTGGTCGGCCGGCAGACCCTCACCATCAGCGCGTCCAGCGAGGTGGTGGTCCAGTGAGACGCCACCTGCGCAGCGACCGCGGCGCCATCCTGGTCGAGTCGGCCCTCGTGCTCCCCATGCTCCTGCTGCTCTTCCTGGGGCTGGCCGACCTCGGAAACCTCTCGTTGCAGCGCAGCCAGGCCTCGTCCGCCGCACGCGATGGCTCCCGCTCGGCCATCCTCAACTACCGGTGCGCCGACTCGACGATCGGGGCCTGCAGTACCTCCACCGATTCGTCATTGATCACGACGGCCGTCACCCGTCGGCTGGGCTCCATACCTGGCGTCGTGGTGACCACCCGCTGTCTGGCCGGAGGCTCGCTGGCCGCAGAGTCCTGCCTCTCAGCCGCGGTGGACACCGACCTGGTCGAGGTCACGGTTTCGTGGCCCATGCGAGCGCTGAGCTTCATCGGATCGAGCTTCGTTCCGGCGCGAGTGTCGGCGGTCTCGCGGATGGCCATCGTCGGCCTGCCGTTGAGCCTCCCCTCGACGACCAGCACCTCGACGTCGACCACGTCAACCACGTCGACGACCTCAACGTCGACCACGTCCACGACGGCACCGCCCAGCTGCGCCTCGGTCGGGGCGCCCTCGCTCACCCCGCCGAGTTCGTTGAAGGGCAACAGCGGGATGCTGTCGGGCCCCATCACGGTGACGGTCGGCTCGAATGGATCGAGTCTCTGCCCCACCGCCACCTGGCGCCTGGTTCGCACGGCCGGGCCGACCTTCCTGGCCAGTCCTTACTCGCCCAGCACCCTCACCAGCACACAGGCCGTCTTCACACTCGGGGCGAATGATGGATGGTCCGCCGGCGGCTACACCTTCATCGTCACGCTGAACGGGGCAACGGTCGGCAATATTTCACTCACCATATCTTAGGGACTCGAATGACGCGTTCTTCACCGACACCGAGGCGGGCACGAGACGACCGAGGCGTCACCATGCTCATGGTCGCCCTGCTTCTCCTGCCCATTCTGGCGATTACCTCGCTCGCCATCGATCTGGGTCAGCAGTACGCGCAGCGCCGCCAGATGCAGAACGGGGCCGATTCGGCGGCGATGGCGGGTACCCGGGCCGTCGACCAGGTTCGATTCTCATCCGCGGCTCCGGCGTCGATCTACGACGCGATTCAGACGTCGGTGACCAATCACCTGCAGGGCCAGGTCGGTAGCTTCCAGTGCTGGCTGATCAACGACAACCAGACCCGGCTGTCAGGTGACGTGTGCGGCTCGGCCTCGGCCATGACATCCGGGTGGGCCAGCGTCATCTCGACGGGACTTGCGGTGGCCGGAGTCGAGGTTGCTCCGCAGCAGACTCGCAAGACGTTCTTCGCCAGCGCAATCGGGTTCACGACCACGAGCGCCAAGACGGCGGCGGCCGCCACCATCCAGACCTACCTGGGAGGACAGGGATCGCCGTTCATCGTGTGTGGCGTACCTGCGGTCAACAACGACGCCTACCCGATCATGGGCCCAGACGGCACGCTGCTGCCGGGGGCAACCTCGATCAACAACGTCCCGCTGCAGGGCGCCCAGCAACATACCTGCGGGGCCGGCGCCGCGTTCAAGGGGAAGAACGACTCCAATCAGATTCTCGTCGGCGTGCCCTGCACCGGCAGCGGGCCGAACTACGACGCCCCCTGCGATCACGCCCAGGGCGACCACGGCAATGGCTTCAGCCAGAACATCCGGGACACCGTCGCCGGCGCCGTCCCGTGTGCGACGCCGGGTGTCTACACGAACTGCGACATTCTCGTGCCAGTTGCGGATAGCGGGACTGGAAACGGCAACTCGATCGATATGCACATCATCGGGTGGGTCGTGATGCACGTCACCGGCACCGGCCACGGGAACCCGAAGTATTACGGCAGCGTGGTGGGGCCCGGCGTGGTCTCCGGCGGTCAGGGCGGCACGGGTGGCGTGATAACTGGCCAAACCCTCCGGGTGATCAAGCTGGTCAGTTGACGACCTGGTCGATGTCGACGGATCCCGCCGACGCCACATACGAGCTGGACCGTCCCGAAGATGGGGTGACGAGCTGTCATGATTTCGGAGTGGACGACCTGAGGTTGCCGGCATGACGGTCGGCATCGAGTTCTCCGCCACGCTCGAATTGGCTCGGGCCGGCGACGAGGACGCGGTCGCCCGTCTCTACCGCGATACTGCCCCCCTCGTTCTCGGCTACGCACGCGCCAACGGTGCCCGGGATCCCGAAGACATCGCCCAGGACACATTCGTCTCGATGGTCAAAGGCCTCGATACCTTTGCCGGCGACGAGCGGTCCTTTCGCTCGTGGCTGCTCACCATCACTCATCGGCGGCTCGTTGACGACCTGCGCCGTCGGATCCGACGTCCGCTGGTGGAGATCGATCAACAGGAACTGCTCGACCGGCCCGCCCCAGGCGCCTCCGACGACGATGCGTTGGCTCGGCTCCAGGCGGCCGGCGTACTCGACGCCATTGACCGACTCACCGCGGAACAGCGATCCGTCCTGCTGCTGCGAATGCTGGCCGACCTGCCAGTCGCCGAAATCGCCCGCATCGTGGGCAAGCCCCAATCGGCGGTGAAGGCGTTGCTCCGCCGGGCGCTCGCTTCGCTCAATCGGGGTCTGGCCGAAAACTCCGTGGAGGTCGACGACGATGTCTGAGGCCCGACCCACCCTCGACCCGTTGCGGGACGCATTGACACCACCAGGGGTATCGCCATGACTCACGACAGCGATAACTCGGGCGTGGAACCCGATACGGATCTTCTCCCAGAGTTGCAGGCGACAGCGGCGGACCTCCGCGCCGTGTTCGTTCGTGATCCCGAGCCGGAGATCGTCGATCGACACCTCGCAGCCATGGCGTCGGCCGTCCGAGCACCAGTCATCTCGCTGACCAGTCGTCGTCATCGAGTGGCGGTGGCCGG
>JAYUBX010000172.1:0-4288 GCA_043740665.1 Candidatus Neomicrothrix sp. | reverse complement strand
AGCAGGTAGCCGAGCACCAGGACGATCAGCTGTTCACGCTCGGGCAAGGCCAGGATGGGACGAACCAGGTTGCTCACCATGGGCGAGCTCAGGGCGGTCGACACCTGCTCGGTCGGGGCGCTGCGGGCAAACAATCCCAGCCCGAGCGGCATGGCGATCAGCAGCACCGCCGGTACGAAGATCATCGGCAGCATGATGGCTTTGCTGCGCTTCACCGCGGTCAGGTCCTTGCGCATGACCAGCCCGATCGTGTTCCAGTCGCGCGGGGTTCGGGTGGCGCGGGGCGTGCGGGTTTGGACGACGGTCATCGGAGTGCACCGGAACGGGCGGGGACGGGCTCGGTCGGGTTGGCCAGATCGGGTGGGCGAGGCCGGAACCCGTCGGTCACCTCGGCCCCGCCGTGCTCGGCCAGGATCCGGGCCTCGATGGCGAAGTAGACGTCCTCGAGGCTCGGTGCGCGTGACGCCACCTCATACACCGGCACGCCGCTGGCCACCATGGCGGCAACCACCCGTGGCAGCACCTCGCGGTCGGTCACCCGCAGCCGAGCCCCGTCGGGGCTTGGCTCGACCTCGGAAACGCCCGGCACCGCGGCCATGACGCGCCGGGTGTCGGGGGTAGCCGACGCCCCGAGGTCGATCGCCGCGCCGATGCCCTGCCAGATCTCGGCGGCCAGGTCGTCGGGCCGACCAAAGGCGCGCAGATGGCCGCGGTGCAACACAGCCATCCGGTCGGCCAGTCGGCCGGCTTCGCCGAGGAAGTGCGTGGCCAGGATGATGGTGCGGCCCTCGTCGGCCAGTGATTGGATCAGATCGATGACGTCGCGGGTGCCGGCCGGGTCGAGACCCGACGTCGGCTCGTCGAGGAATAGCACCTCGGGATCGTGTAGCAACGCTCGGGCCAAGGCGACCCGCTTGCGTTGCCCGGTCGAGAAGCCCTGAGTCAGGTCATCGGCGCGGTCGGTCATGCCGAAGCGCTCGAGCAGATCGTTCACTCGCCGGGTGGCCGAATCGGCCGAGAAGCCGCGGACCCGAGCGGTGAAAACTAGGTTCTCCCGAGTCGTCAGTCGGTCATCGAGACCGGCGTTCTCGGTGAGCACGCCGGTTCGCCGCCGGACCTCGTCGCCATCGGTGGCGACATCGAAGCCCAGCACGCGGGCCGAGCCGTGGTCCGGCGCCAGAATGCCGTTGAGCAACCGGACAGTGGTGGTCTTGCCAGCCCCGTTGGGTCCCAGCAGGGCGAGCACCTCGCCCGGCTCGACGCCGAGCGTGAGGCGGGTGAGGGCGGGTCCGCTCTTGAAGCTGCGGCTCAGTTCGACGGTTTCGATGGCGAGGCCCATGGGCTCAGTGTGGTCGAGGTGACGGTGGCTCGCGCCTTCAGGAGGCGAGATGGCGCAGTGCGGTGAGCACGGCGGCGACACGGGCGGAGTTGGCGGGGGGCGGCGGTCCGGGCTGGGGCGCGGGGGGAGTCGCCGGGGCCGCGGCCGGCGCGGTCGGGCTGACGGGTCCGCCCGACGGGGTCGAGCCATCGGTCGCCGGATGCTTGGATGAGGCGCTGCTCGATCCGCTGCTGGCGGGAGCGGCCGCCGGTGCCGGGGCACCACCGATCTGCATGAACCGGTGGCAGGTCCACTGGCGTCCGCCGCCGTCGGCCACCCCGACGCCAACCCGGTTGAAGTCCGGGTCGACCAGGTTCTCGTAGTGGTGGGGGCTCGCGACGAAGGCGGCGAAGATGGTCGAGTTGTCAGGGCCGACGCCCACGTTCTCGCCTACCTTGAGCCACTGCTGGGAGATGCCGCTGGTGATGTCGGGCGAGTGCGACAGCGTGTTGGTCGAGGCCATCCGCTGGGCGCAGGCCTGGGCTGCGGCGGTCAACTCGCCATCGGCCTGCAGCGATGACACCCCGACCGACGATCGCAGCGAGTTGATGCGCCCGACGTAGTCACCGGCTCGTCCGTCGGCCGCGCCTGAGGTTCCCGGCGCCAGCAGCACGGTCAGGAAGGCGGCCACGGCCAGCAGCGAGACGAGAGCCGAGCGGGTCGACGGGCCGAAAGCAGATCGGGACGACCGGGACGACCGGGAGGCGTGGGGAGAGACCATGGTGGTTCAGGTATCGGCACGATGCCGCGGCGACTGGAGTGCGATCGGCGGTCGGATCGGCCGCCCATGGGTGACGACCGCGGCGAGTGGTCGGCACCGCCACTGCGGGTTCGGACCGCTAGCGTGAGCGCTTCGACCCACCAGCCGGTGGCGTCGCGGCTCCGGTCAGCCCGTGCCCGTCCACTCGCAACCCGCCGCAAGGGAGAGCAGCACCGTGAATCTGGCGTCGATCATCGACCCCCATCCCGCCGACGATGTGGCCCTCATCAGCCGAGGTCAGACCACGACGTACGGCACGCTGCGTGAGCAGGTTTCTGCGCTGCGGGGCGGCCTGGTGGGCCTGGGTCTGCAGCCCGACGACCGCCTGGCCATCATCGCCGGCAACAACTGGTACTTCGTCGTCACCTATCTGGCGGCCCTCGGCGCCGGCCTCGTGGTGGTGCCGCTCAATCCGCAGGCGCCCGCCCCCGAGCTCGAGTACGAGCTGGTGTCGACCGGCGCCCGTGGGGTGCTGGTGAGCCCGGCTGCAGCCGCGGCATTCGGTGCCATCGACCGGACGCGCTTGCCGGACCTCGAGATCATCATCGAAACGGTCGGCGTCGATCTGTCGGGCGCGGTGGTGCTCGACGAGCTGATCGCCGGTGAGCCGACTCCGATGGTCGAGCGTTCTGGCGACCAGCTGGCGGTGCTCATGTTCACCAGTGGTACGGCCGGCGCGCCCAAGGCGGCCATGCTCACCCACGGCAACCTGCTGGCCAATTTCGAGCAGGTCCAGGCCGCCGCCACCCGTCATCAGGACGCCGACGACGTGGTGTTCGGGCTACTGCCGCTCTTCCACATCTTCGGATTGAACGTCATGCTCGGCCTCAGCCTGCTGGCCGGTTCGCGGGTGCTGCTCATCGAGCGGTTCGATCCGTCGTCGGCCGTCGAGGCGGTCGAACGCCACGAGGTGACCATGATGAGTGGTCCGCCCACGATGTGGTCGGCCCTCACTGGTCTGGGCGACGTGACGGCGTCGATGCGCTCGGTGCGGGTGGCCGTATCGGGCGCGGCCAAGCTGCCGGTCGAGGTCGTCGAGGCGGCCCGGGTCAATCTCGGCGTCGTGCTCACCGAGGGCTACGGCCTCACCGAGACGTCGCCGGTGGTCACCTCGTCGACCGGCACCAACGCCCCGGTCGGTTCGATCGGACCGGTGCTGCCAGGCATCGCCATGCGTCTGGTCGACCCTGACGGCGAGGACGTCCTGGTGGGCGATGCCGGCGAGATCTGGGTGCAGGGGCCCAACGTGTTCCAGGGCTACTGGAACGATCCCGAAGCCACCGCTGCGGCCCTGACCGACGACGGCTGGTTGCGCACCGGCGACATCGGCGTGGTCGACGACGACGGTTTCGTGTTCCTGGTCGACCGGGCCAAGGATCTCATCATCGTGTCGGGCTTCAATGTGTTTCCGGCCGAGGTCGAAGACGTCCTGCTCGAACATCCGGCGATCGCGGCCGCCGCGGTGGTGGGCGTGCCCCATCCGCACACCGGTGAGGCGGTGAAGGCCTACGTCGTGCTCGAACCCGACGTGTCGGCCGATGAGGACGACATCATCGCCTTCTGCACCGAGCGGCTGGCCCGGTACAAGTGCCCGTCCAAGGTGATGTTCGTCGACGAACTGCCGAGCAATCCCGCCGGCAAGATCCTGCGTCGAGCCCTGCGCTAGTCGACCACCTCGACGAAACCGGGCATCTCTGCACCCCATTTGCCGTCCGTTTTTGTGCCCGGTTTCGGGGGTGTGGCTGATGACCGAGGTCCAGCGTCGAGCGAACGGGGGGTCGGTGAGCCGTCACGGGTGGTCGAGCCGGCCATGGTGACCAGGAAGCCGGCGAAGATCACCGCGATGCCGATCACCAGCGAGATGGCGAAGCCGTTCATCTCGTCAACGACCGAGTTGAGCAGGCCACCGGCGCTGAGCACCAGGACGCCGAGGGCGATGAGCAGGTTGCCGGCCGCCAGTCGGCCGCTCGAGATGGGTGACGGTCCCGCCGCGATCGACCGCCGCCGGCCCGAGAGCAAGCGGAACGCGCTCCAGATCGCGCCGCCGAAGATCACCAGGGCGGCGACACCCGAGCCGACGCCGGCGGCGATCCGCGGGCCGATGCCGAACACGGCCGAGCCCTGCGGCAGCGCGTCAGGGTCGATGATGG
>JAYUBX010000171.1:0-7238 GCA_043740665.1 Candidatus Neomicrothrix sp. | reverse complement strand
ATCCCCGCGAAGAGCACCCCAAGGATGGTTGCGGCGCAGATCAGGGTGATGGCGGCGTTGCGTGACTGCGGTTTCTTGAACGCCTGGATGCCGTTCGAGATCGCTTCCACACCGGAGAGGGCCACTGCGCCGGACGCGAACGCCCGTAGGAGGAGGAACGCGGTGACCGCCTGGCCGGAGCCGCTGGTGAAGAAATGGGAGAGGGCGTCCTCGTTGAGCGGAAGAGGTTGGAACCCGGGCTGGATCGTCTTGTACAGGCCCCACACCACGAGCAGGCTCATCATGGCGACGTACAGGTAGGTCGGCGGCGCGAAGATCCGGCCCGACTCCTTCGCGCCGCGGAGGTTGGCCAGGGTGATGGCGGCGATGAGCACGAGACCCACTGCGATCTGATGACCCCGCAAGGGAACCACCGCCGAGGTGATGGCGTCGACGCCCGCCGCGATCGAGACCGAAACGGTGAGCGTGTAGTCCACCAGCAGCGAAGCTCCGGCGAACAGCGCCGGGATCGTGCCGAGGTTCTCCCGACTGACGATGTAGGACCCGCCACCGTTCGGGTAGGCGTAGAGGGTCTGGAAGTAGCTGGTCACCACGATGACCAGCAGACCGATAACGACCATGGAGATCGGCACCAGGTACCGCAGGCCGGCGGCCATACCGGCCACCGGCACGATGACCGCCAAGATCTCTTGGGTCGCGAAGGCCGTGGAGGCGATGGCGTCGGTCGCGAACACGGCCAACGCCACCCGTTTGGTCAACCGCTGTTGACCCTCTGACTGGCTCGGCAGAGGGGGCCCGACCAACAGCCGCTTGAGCGCTGAGTATCCCGACATGACGGGCGGACCCTACCCCGGCCTGCCCGGTACCAAGCCGGCCGCCCGCGTGCGTGGCGATGTCGGTCGCGCTGGATCCGGGTCTACCGTTGCTGCGTGAGTGCGCGTACGAAGGTCGCGGCGGCAGTCGTTGGGATCGTGGTCGCGGGGGCAGTGGCGGTGGGGCCGATGTCGGCGTCGACGGGGGCGTCGTGTGACGGTGTCGGAGGGGCGGTGCGTTGGGTGACTGGTGCGGGGAGCTCAGCGCGAAGCGCGGAGATCCAGCACCAGGCCGACATGGCCAAGGTGCTGTCGGACATGCAAAACGACCCGTCGATTGCGAACAGTCCTCTGGGCCGCGAGGCGCGAGATGACGCCAATGATGCGCAGAATCGGGCGCAGGGGAGGCTCCCGATTCTCGATTCGTGCGATGGTGCGGCGAGGGTGCGTCTGGTGGCTGCGCTGCCGGTGGGGGTGGCGGCGTCGGGACTGTTTCTCGGCATGGTGTGGCTGATCGGGGCTGGACGCCAAGCCCTGGCCGAGCGCCGGGAGCGTCGGCGGGAGGCTGCGGAGCCGGTGTGTCCGCTGTGTGGTCGGCCGCTCGGGGTGGAATCGATCTGCGCGTCCTGTAGCGGCTTTCGTGCCGGTCGCTCGCAGGAGTGGTGGGGGCAGCTACCCGACGCGCCTCCGGATACGAAAGACCACGAGACGGCCACACCGCCGTGACGGTGGCGGCATCTCGGTCCAGTGATATCAATGCTGGCTGGTTCAGCCTGGCGTGGAACGAACGGTGGCCATCGTGGCGCGGCGGTCGTCGTCGAGACGGAGTTCGTCCCGGGTGGCGTTGTAGTCGAAGAGCTCGCCGTAGCGGCCCCAGTCGATGGCGATGTCGAGTTGGCGTTGAGTTTCCTCCTCGCTGAAGCTACGCCGGAGGATGTCGCGGTAGAACCCGGCGGGTAGCGCGCCGTCGATGCTTCGTTCGAGGCCTCGGGTGATGGCGGCGACAAGCGGCGCGTGGGAAAGCGCGGCGTGAGCGAACACGGTCTTGGATTGTTGGATGTCGGCGTCGGCGAATCCGATGCCTTCGGGTGAGAGGTAGACCTTGCCTCCTTTGACGGTGACGAACCCGAGGAGCTGGAGGGCATCGACGAGGGGCAGGAGGTCGTCGACTTCGAGGACGAGCTCGTAGGACAGGTCGGCCAGGTCGATCTCGTCGCCGAGGCGGTGGAGGATCTCGGCAAGACCGGAGAGTCCGTCGACGGTGGCGTGGGGGAGGGGGACGTCGCCGGGTGTGAGTTGGCTGACTGGCTGTTCGAACGTCTCGAGCTGTCCGGTGTCGTCGTCGGGGTGGCGGCCGGTCATGATCATGTAGATCTGGTCGACCATTGCCTCGAAGTGGGCGTCGCGGCGGTCGCGGGGACGGGCGAACGGGATGTCCATCGTGGTGCGGATCCGGCCCGGGTTGGAGCCGAGGATCACGACCCGGTCCGCGAGCAGGACGGCTTCTTCGATGTTGTGGGTGACGATGAGCACCGCTTTGGTGGGGAACTCCTTGTTGTCCCACAGCTCGAGGAGCTCGCCGCGCAGGTTCTCGGCAGTGAGCACGTCGAGGGCGCTGAACGGTTCGTCCATCAACAACACGTCGGGCTCGACGACCAGCGCCCGAGCAAACCCGACGCGTTGGCGCATCCCTCCGGATAGCTCCTTGGGGTAGGCGGTCTCGAAGCCGTCGAGGCCGATGAGGTCGATGGCCTTGTCCGCCAGCTCGGCGCGCTCGGCGGCGGGTAGGCCGCGGGCCTCGAGGCCGGTCTCGACGTTCTGGAGGACGGTGAGCCACGGCAGGAGCGCGAACGTCTGGAACACCATGGCGGTCCCTGGGTTGGGTCCGTTGACGGGTTGACCGCGGTAGCGGACGTCGCCCGAGGTCGGTTCGATGAGCCCCGCGATGCAGCGCAACAGGGTCGACTTCCCGGACCCCGACTTGCCCAGCAGGGCGACGATTTCGCCGCGGCAGACCTCGAGGTCGATCCCGTCGAGGACGAGCAGGGGGCCTTCGGGACCGGTGAACGATTTGGTCACGGCTCGCACGGTGATGATCGGCTCGCCGGTCGAGCCGTCGACGACGGTGTCGTTGGTGGTGGTCATGGTTGGGTCCGTTCAGGTGAGCGAGTAGCGGTTCTCAGCGAGGCGGTAGAGGCGCCGCCACACCAGGCGATTGATGCCGACGACGTAGAGCGACATGACCGAGACCCCGGCGAGGATCTTGGCGAAGTCTCCGTCCTGGGAGGCTTGGGCGATGTAGGCGCCGAGGCCGGTGGCGGTGAGCGTGGTGCCGCCGTAGGTGACGATCTCGGCCACGATGGAGGCGTTCCATGCGCCGCCGGATGCGGTGATGCCGCCGGTGACGTAGCTGGAGAAGATGGCGGGCAGGATGAGGCGTCGCCATCGTTGCCAGCCCGACACCCCGAAGTCGTCCATCGCCTCGCGCAGGTCGGTGGGGATGGCTTGGGCTCCGGCGATGACGTTGAACAGGATGTACCACTGGGCGCCGAGGCTCATCAACAAGATGCCGCCGATGTTGAGGCTGAGCCCGAAGTGGATGAACGCCAGGGTGGCGAATGGGAACAGGAAGTTGGCGGGGAAGCTGGCCAGGATCTGCACGACCGGCTGGGCCAGCCGCGACCACTTCGACGACATGCCGATCTTCACGCCGATCGGCACCCAGACCAAGGTGCCGACGATGATGAGGATGACGACCCGTAGGAGGGTGACGGCGCCGAGCCAGAACGCGGTGGCGTAGACGCCTATGCCTTCGGTGGCGATGGTGTAGGAGATCAGGCTGACCGCGCCCCAACCGATGAGCCCCGCCACGATCAGGCTGAACGCGATGTCGCCGAGCCGTCGGCGACCGAGGGCGACGTGGAGGCGTTCGGTGTCGGTCCCGAAGATCCGCATCGCGCGGCCGAGCGGGTCGGCAACCCGACGTCGCAGACGCCCGGCGACGGCCGGCCAGCGGGTGCGGCGCAGGAAATTCAGGAAATGGGACTTGGGAGCGTTGGTCGATTCGGAGAGCTCGAGCTTGTAGCGCTCGGCGTACGCGATGAGTGGCCGCCAGAACAAGAAGTTCACCGCCAGGACCACGACGATCATGGTGATGATCGCCAGCCAGACCTTGCCGAGATCGCCGTCGGAGATCGCCTGCGCCGCGTAGGACCCGATGCCGGGGAGCGCGTACTTCGAGTTCAACACGCTGATGGCCTCAGCGGCGGAGAGGAAGAACCAACCGCCCCCGAAGCTCATCATCCCGTTCCAGGTCAGCCCGATCATCCCGTGGGGCACCTCGATCTTCCAGAACCGCATCCAGCGGGTGAACCGGAAGTTGCGGGACAGCTCGTCGAGCTCGCGGGGCAGCGTCGCCACCGAGTGGTAGAAGCTGAACGTCATGTTCCAGGCCTGCGACGTGAAGATGGCGAACACCGCGGCCATCTCCAGTCCCAGCAACGAGCCCGGGGCCAGCGCGATGAACGCGCTCACGGTGATCGACAGGAACCCGAGGATCGGGACCGACTGCAAGATGTCGAGGATCGGCACCATGACCTTCTCGGCCCGGCGACTGCGCCCGGCGATGTAGCCGTAGATCAGCGTGAAGATCGTCGAGAGGCCCAGCGCGGTGAACATGCGCAACAAGCTGCGAGCCGCGTAGTACGGCAGCCGGGTCGGCGACGTGTCGATCGTGTTCACGTCGCTCGGAGCGAACGACACCGTCGTGCCCCGCCCGACCCGCAGGATCACGTACAGCACCACGACCACGCCGACGAACACGACCACGTCACCGACGCCGGGGCGGCGGCGAGTCAGCGCGCCGCGGAAACCGGTGAAGGACGTCGAGGTCACGACCGGCCATCGCTCTTGCCGATGCCGATATCGAGCGAGACGATTGTCAGCGCATCGGGTGACCCGGCGGCGCGGGCGGGACGGTAGGCGTGATCGAGTGGTCGCATTGGGGATGCCTCCGAGTCGGCGACCCGACCGGCGGCGTCCGAAGGGTGCTCAGCCCAGGGCAGCGAGCACGGACAACAGATCGGCGACGCGGCGAGGCGCGGGCAGCAAGAACGAAGAACCTGACATGAGGGGCCCGGGACTACCGGGGGGGTCGTTGCTCATCGTTACCTCCTCTTCCTCGCTGGCTGTTGCGATCCGAAAAGCACACAGGCCTCCCCGATGCAGGGAGGCCTTCGAACCCTGAGAAAGGTTCGGGGCCGGTCTCCCTACGTTGAGTTTCGGCACTGGGGGCACTATCAGCCGAAGCTGCCGCCCGCATTAGACCAAGCCTTGATTCGGCAGGGACTGTTCAACCCGTTGGCGTCTCTCGACGTTTCTGGGCAGCGGACCTCTCGAGCCACCAGGAGCCTCACCTAACGGGCTTCCGGACCAACGGAACCTACCGCCCCGCCCGGCAAGCGAACAACCCGACTCACATCAAGATCGCGTAGAGATCAAACGGTCGTGTCCCACGCTGGCCGGAGGGTCGGGTGCTCGGGCTGCCCTGCTCCGTTCCGGTCGGAACAAAGGAGCAGGCGTGGCCCCATCGATCATCGTGGCCGTCTTCCCGATCGTCTTCATCGGCGAGCTACCGGACAAGACCATGTTCGCGTCGCTCGTCATGGCCTCGAACGGTCGCCCGTTGTCGGTGTGGCTCGGCGCCGCGGCCGCATTCCTGGCGCACGTCCTCATCGCCGTCACCATCGGCGTGGCGATCTTTCGCCTTCTGCCGACCCGAGTGGTCGACGGTGTGGTAGCCGTGCTCTTCCTCGGTGGGGCGATCCTCGCGTTCCGAGAGGGAACCCACGACGAGTCCGCGCTCGTCGCCAAAGAGGAGGCATCACATCAGCGCGTCGCGATCACCGCGTTCGTCGTCATCTTCATCGCTGAATGGGGCGACCTGACCCAGATCCTCACCGCCAACCTCGCCGCCCACTACCACTCCGCCTTGAACGTCGCCATCGGCGCGGTTCTCGCGCTGTGGACCGTCGCGGCGCTTGCGGTGATCAGCGGCCAAAGACTGCTCCGCCGGCTACCCATCGCCGGCGTGCGGCGCGTCACCGGTGTCGTCCTGCTCGGCCTCGCCGGCTACTCCGCGTGGATCGCGATCGGCGGGTGAAGGCCCGCTCACATGCCGAGGGAGAATCTGCCGTGCGCCCCTCTGAGATCTGGCTCGAATGTCAACCCGGCTGGTGTCGTGAACCGGCTTGTCGCGCCACTATTGGTGGAGGCGGGAAGGCTGACGTCACCGGGGCGGGCGGTAGTGCTGGGACACCACGAGCACCGGACAGCGACTTCGTTGGCCCACCTGGTTCGTGACGCTGCCGACCACGAAGCCGTCGAACCCCGAGCGGCGGTTGCTGACCATGGCGATGTACCACGCGTCGATTCGCTCGGCCTCCGGTGCCGATGCAGAACAACAGCAGCCCACCGTCGTCGCCGCGAGACTTGGACGGCTGGTACCGGGGCCCGATCATCAGCAGCGGTGAGATGCCCCGTTCCACGAGGGTCAGGGCGGTTCCCTTCCGCAACCATTCGAACAAACCGGATCGCGCCCGAGTGGCGAGCACGATGAGCGTGTCGGAGCGTCCGTCGCTCGCCAACGCATGCAAGACGTCATCGACTTGCCCACCTTCATGATGGTGACCGCTTCGGCGATGCCAATCGTTGACCGCCCTGGCGCGGAGATACTCCTCGGCCTCTGACCTCTCCCCGTCAGTGGCGGCCGCTCGAACGAGCTCGATGGACGTCAGGTTCAACGGAACGACCCGGTGGTCGCCTTCACCGCCGCAGCACTCGGGCTCGTGCCCCTTGCCTTCGGCGTCCGCGGACTGATCCGCACCACACAAGCCCGCAGTGCCGGGCGGCGGGGCTCGACCGTGGTCACTACCGACCTCGCGACGGTCACCGCGTCACGGTCGCCGACGGCGCCGGCATCAGCTTGGAGTCAGGGGTGCTCAGGCGGCTACTCCAGAGCTGACACTCCCGTTCTAAGCGGTTCACGGTCGCCAGGAACATCGCTTCCGCCTTCGCGGCGGCCGGTCCTGGCGCGGGTCTGGCCGGAGCGTCAGCCGCGAACGCCCTCGGGCTCTTCACCCAGGTGCCACGCCAGCCCGCTGTCGCGGATCTGGTGGTGCCATGACCGACGCCTCCACCGGCGACGAGCGCGTCGGTGCGTTCCTGCGTGATGACCCCGACGCGTTCGACGCGCTGCGCCATCGGCCTCCTCGTCATCTCCACGCTCACCGCCAAGCCGAGGTCGGGACGCTGACGGTTCGGCCACCGGCTTTCGGTTTCGGTTCAGGGTCGCTGACGGTACTGTCCCCCGACGACCTCAGGCCGGCCGCGATCAGCCGGTGAATGTCGCGGCGGCGGCGTTGGGGG
>JAYUBX010000170.1:0-5450 GCA_043740665.1 Candidatus Neomicrothrix sp. | reverse complement strand
GGGCCCACGCCAACACCGAGCGCTTCCTGCACGACACCCTCGGCACGGCCGGTGTCACCAACGTCACCGTCATCTGGGACGCCCCGGGTCAAGCCGCCTGAGCCAACGGCCGGGTGGGTTCTCTGGAGCCCAGTGCACCCCTGAGGTGCAGTTCGCTCCAGAGACTCGCTGGGTCGGCCGCGTGGGCGACGGCGGCCAGCGCGGATGCGCGAAGACTGGTTGACTCGCGAGGTCTGACGAAGGTCGGGCCGAAGATCACCGGGGGGGAAACATGCAAAGCTTCGAGGGACGGCTGGCCGTGGTCACGGGCGGCGGCACCGGCATGGGACGCGAGTTGGCCCGCCAACTGGCGGCCGAGGGATGCGACGTCGCCATCTGCGATGTGTCCGACGAGGCCATGGCCGAGACCAAGGAGCTCAGCGAGCTCGACGCGCCCGCCGGCACTCGATTCACGACCCACCTCGCTGACGTATCCGACGAAGCCCAGGTCCTGGCGTTCCGTGACGCGGTCGCCGCCGCGCACGCGACCGACCACCTGCACCTGGTGTTCAACAACGCCGGCATCGGCGGTGGTGGCAGCTTCATCAGCGACGAGCGCAGCGAATGGGACCGTACCTTCGGGGTGTGCTGGGGCGGCGTCTACTTCGGTACCCGGGCGTTTCTGCCCATGCTGATCGCCAGTCCCGAGGGCCACCTGGTCAACACCAGCAGCGTGAACGGGTTCTGGGCGTCGATCGGGCCGAACACCCCTCACACCGCCTACAGCGCGGCCAAGTTCGCGGTGAAGGGGTTCACCGAAGCCCTGATCACCGACCTTCGCCTGCACGCGCCCCATGTGCACGCGTCGGTGGTCATGCCCGGTCACATCGGCACGTCGATCGTGCACAATTCGATGCGCGAGCACGGCCGCAACCCCAAGGAGATGACCGAGGACCAGATCGATCAGCTCCGCGTGCAGATCTCCGGTCGGGGCATCGACCTCACCGGTGCCAGCGACGAGGACATCCGCCAGGGCATCCAGATGCAGGCCGACATGTTTCGCGACACCGCACCCATGAGCGCGGCCCAAGCGGCCACGGTGATCCTCGAAGGGGTGCGGGCCGGCGAGTGGCGCATCCTCGTCGGTGACGACGCCGTCGCCCTCGACGAGATCGTGCGCGACTCGCCCACCGATGCCTACGACCCGGCGTTCATCGAACGACTCCAGGCCGCCGGTGCGTTCGGCGGGCTCGACCTCTGAGTGGCCACTGATCAGGGCGTGAGCTCGTCGACGACGGCCAGGATCTCGTCGCCGTAGCGTTCGAGTTTGGCCGGTCCGATGCCGTCGACGGTCGAGAGCTCGGCCAACGTGCCCGGCACCAACTGGGCGATGGCTTCGAGCGTCGTGTCCTTGGCCACCACGTAGGCCGGCACCGCATCGGCTTTGGCCCGGACGCCGCGCCACTGCTTCAACGCGTCGAACAACGCCGGGTTGACCGACGGGGCATCCTTCGACCCGATCTTCGGGGCCTTCGACGAGCTCGACGCCTGGCCCGGTGCACCCAGCGTCCGCCACTGGCCGGCCACCTTCACCGCCGACCCGAAGGCGATCACGAAGGTGGCTTGACCCACCTTGAGCGAGACACCGTCAGGTGAGAGCTCGGCCACGACACCCTGGTAGCCACCCCATTCGAGCTCGAGGCCGACGCTTGCCGCCACCTCCGCCGGGCCCTTGCGGGGTGAGCTCGTCGTCGCGGCTCGGGCGGCGCCTCGATCGTTCGGCGTGACCGCCACGGGTCGCTCCGGAGCAACGTCGTCGAGCTCGGCGATGAACAACGACGGAGCCTCCGTCTCAGCCACGATCGACACCGAGACCTGCCCCCGGGTGATGGCCACGTGGAAGACCCGGCGCTCCTCCTCGACATCGGTGCTGAGCCGGTGAGGGAACAATCCCTGTGACGCATCGTGCACCAGCACGTGCGGCCACTCGAGCCCCTTGACCTTGTGCACCGTCGACAGCACGACTCCATGGGGATCGTCGGGCTGGCTCAACGCGGTGTGTAGCCAACCCCCGAAGGAGGCGGCATCCGGATGCAGCCGCCCCAGCGAAACCAGGGCCCGCAGATCATCGGTGTGGGCCGCGCTGTTGCGCCCACGATGGGTCGAGTCGAGCGTCTTCATCGTCTGGTCGAGTCCCATCTCGGACCGGATGAACTCGAGCAGGTCGGCGGTCGGGGCATGGGTCGCCCGTCGGATCAGTCGCTCGGCATCGACCGCGAAGGCCTCGACCTTCTCGGCGTCCTTGCCCTTGAGCCGCCCGGCCAGACGCCGAATCGCCGCTAGGTCGTCCTGCTCCCCCATCCACTCGATCACCCGAGGCGACAAACTGCGGCTCGGACGCCGGGCGGCCTGTTGCACGTCGGCCGGCGAGAGCTGGGTCGGATGGGCGGCGATGCGCAGCCACGACAGCGCGGCGCGCACCCCGGTGCGGTCGAGGAAACGGACACCGTCGCGGTTGGTCACGGCGATGCCCTCAGCGTGCAGCGCGACCTGCACCGGGGCCAACAGCGTGTTCACCCGAGCCAGCACCAGCACATCACTCGGCGGCGTGCCCCCGGCGAGCAGATCCTGGATGCGCTCGATGGTGCCGGTCAGCGGATCGTCGACCTCGATGGTGACGAGCGCGTTCGGCGTCGTCACGTTGTGGGGTCCGGACAGGATCCGCTTCGGCACCCGACGCTGATTGCGCGACAGCAGGTTGCCGGCGGCGGTCACCACCGCTGTGGGGCACCGATAGTTCACTTCGAGAGCATGCCGGGCGGCACCAGGGAAGTAGGTGCCGAAGTCGATCAGCCAATCGGGCGAAGCCCCTGAATAGCCGTAGATGGTCTGGTCGTCGTCGCCCACGCCGAAGACATCGAGGTCGGGTCCAGCCAGCAGGCGGATCAACAACAGGTGAGCCGGTGTCAGGTCCTGGAACTCGTCCACCAGCAGCAGGCGAGTGACCTGCTGGGCGTGTCGGCGGGTGTCGGGCTCGGTCAGCAAGACCTCGATGGCCCCATAGATCTGCTCGTCGAAATCGACCAGATCGCGGCGGGCCAGAGCTCGGCGGTAGCGGGGGAAGAACTCGGCGAACCCGTCGACGTCGCCCCCGAAGTCGGCTTCGACGTCGACGGGATCCTGGAGTCCCAGCCGAACCGCCGCCAGGGCGTCGATCCACGCCGCGGTCGGATCAGTGTTGGCCCGCCGCGGCATGGCCACCAGCTCGCCGATCTCGCGTCGCACCTCGATCTCGTTGATGGTGGTGACGCGCCCGGGCCGGGGACCGAAGCCGTTGCGGCCGTTGACGATGGCCAGGGCGAGGGCATTGAGCGTCTGCACCTGCAACCCGGCCAGATCGGGCGTGCGGTCGACCATCTCCTCCTGCGCCCGCTTGTTGAAGGCCACCAGACACATGGCCTCGATCGGCACGCCGACGTGGCGCAGGTGGCGCACCCGTTCAGTGAGCACCCGGGTCTTGCCCGATCCGGCCGGCGCGATGATGCGAGCCCGAGCGCCGGGCTCGCTCACCGCCGCCAGTTGGTCGGCGGCGAGGTCGGCCGTCGGCACCTCGGCCGTCACCGGTGCTAGGTGACCGCGCTCGAGCGAGAGCAGCGGGATGATCACGGTCGTTGCCACGCTCAAATCACTGGTCGGGTCGGCCGGCCACACGCAGAACGGGCCGCCGTCCGCCAGCGCCGCCCGGCCGTCGGGCAACACCACGTCGGCGGCCGCGCCCGACGGAGCGGCCGTGGCCCCGGCCAGCAGGGCCAGTTCGGTCGGCGGCCAGAACGGTCGGGCCGGTTGCCGGGCGTCGACCGCGTTGGCGGTCAGCAGACGCCAGGCTGCTTCGGCCACGAACTCGAAGTCGGGCGTGATGCGGAAGACTTCGATCTCGCGCGGGTCGAAGGCCGCCAGCAACACCGGACCGTCAACCAGGCTCGGGTCGACCTCGTACACGACGGCCGTACGGGCCAGGTAGGCCACCCGCACCTGGCCGAGGAAGTCGGAGTCCGTCAGCGCATCGGGGCCGACCGTGACCCTCGGGCTGCTCGACCAGGGCTCGGGGATGGGATCGCCAGGCTCGATCAGGATCGACCGACCGAGGTCGGAGCGCTGGGCCAACTCGGACCAGGTCCGGGGCTCGCCGGTCAGAGCTCGAGGTACCGCTCGCCCGATCGGTCGGCTCGACGGCGGTCGCGTGGCCGGGGACGGCGACGCCGTGCCGTCGGGTCGTTGGGTCGACAACGACTCCCAGTCCCAGTCGCCCGATTCTTCGCCATCAGCCGCGGCGTCGTCGTCGCCATGGCCGGACTCGCTGGGCACCACCGCAACGATGGCCGTGGTCGGTGGGATCGAGCGGATCACTCGACTGGGGGTCACCGCCCGAGCTTGCTCACCGGCCTGAGCGAAGGCGGCGGCCCGCGAACCGAACCGCTGCTCGGCCCCATCGACGGTCACCGCCCACTGGCCCGCGACCTCGTAGAGATACACCTCACGCATGGCATCGTCCTGGGTTGGTGGTGACGGCGAACAAGCGGAGCCGGCCCGCTCGTCGAGGGCCCGACGGTAGACGCCCGAGATCGATGGCCACGCCGCCCGCCGCGCTTGCGGCCAGGACCAGGTAGCTACGACGGGTTGGGGTCGGGCAGGCTGATCGAGCGGCCGACATCGAGCGCCGACACGCCTTCGGCGCCGATCACCTCGACGATCGGCTCGTCCCGATCGTCGAACTCGGTGCGCAGCGCTCGACTCATCACCGCGTGCATCTCGTACAGCGCGGTGATGTAGGTGAGCTCGAGGATCGCCTCGTCCGAGAGATGGCGCTGCAGGGCGGCGAAGACGTCGTCGGCCACCCGGCCACCGTCGTAGACGAGAGCATCGGTGTAGGCCAGCACCGCCCGCTGCTCGTCGTCGAAGCAGGTCGCGACCGACCACGACGGGATCGCCTCGATCTGCTCGTCAGGGATGCCCAACGACCGACAGGATTTGCAGTGCTGCGAGAACACGAACTGGCTGCCGCGGGCCCACCCGGCCCGCGTCTGCCCCAATTCGCGAAGCTTGGGATCGAGCACGCGCTTTGGGCTCTGGTACAGGCCGAAGCCGTCAACTGCATGTTGCAGCACGTCGGGAACCAGGGCGAACACCGTCCACCAGTCACCGGGGGAGCCGGTCGCCGTGCCGGGATCGTCGACCGGGTCGCGGTCCGGGCCGAACAACATGTCGTAGACCACGGTGACAAGGGGCGCATTGTCATCGTCGCGATGAACCTGACGCAGACGAGGCACGTCAGTTGACCGCGGACCCGACAGCACTGAACTTGAACGAAGCCTTTTGTCCGAGGAACATCACTCCGGTGATCAGCCCCGGAATACCGGTGACGGCACACGTCACGAAGGCCAAGATGCCCAGCACCAACGACGTGACGGCCA
>JAYUBX010000169.1:0-2933 GCA_043740665.1 Candidatus Neomicrothrix sp. | reverse complement strand
TGTTGATCGCGGCGTGGCGGATGTGGGCCAACCAGGATGAACCGGGTGCCGGCGACGAGGACTTCGACCTCTACCCCGAACCGGCCAGTTACGACGAGACCCACGTCGCCACCCGCACCCGCGTCACGCCTCTCGTGGTGGCCAGCCGGCCAGTCGGTCCGTCTGCGCATCCCGTTCCGCGACATCGCCGAAAGGGCCGCCTACCACTGCCACATCCTCGACCACGAGGACCTCGGGATGATGGGCATCATCGAGACCCACTCCGCTTAGATACCCCCGAAGGTATGACCTTCGGCCCTATCCGGGTCGGTCGAGACGGCACACGATGTGGTTACAACCAACCACCATCGGAGGATCACCATGAACCAGAACATGGGCACCACAGATCGGGTCGTCAGGGCCGTCGTCGTAGCCCCGGTGCTGCTCGTCCTCGCCTACCTCGTCGGATTCGCCACCGTGGTCGGGGTCATCGCCACCGTGCTGGCCGTCGTGATGGTCGGAACCGCGGCAGTGGGCTACTGCCCGCTCTACGCCCCGTTCCACCTCCACACCAACCGCCACCACGCAGTCGACGCCTGACCCGGGAACATACCCCACGGGGTATCTGTTACATGGGTTGATGGGATCGGCAGAGGCCGTTCCTACGTCGAGTCATCAAGGCGAACATGGGTCCCCCGAGACCCCCGTCGCCCTCCTCCAAGAGTTCGAGTTCGGTCCCAACCGCTGCTCGGCGTCCTGACACCCGAACCCGAACCCCAACCGGTGAGAGGAACTCCAATCTCCAGCTTCACCGCCGCCGATGACGCCGCCACCTTCGCCACCGAAGTGCTCCAGTCCGACGTCGTCGTCGACTTCTGGGCGGCCTGGTGCGGCCCGTGCCGCATGGTGACCCCCGAGCTCGAGAAGCTCGCCGCTGCGCACGGCTCCGCGGTGAAGGTCGTCAAGGTCGACGTCGACGCCAACCCCGAGGTCACCGGTCGCCACCCCATCCAAGGGCATCCCCACCATTGCGCTGTTCCACAACGGCGAGGTCGTCGCCTCCAGTGTCGGCGCCAAGCCGTACGCCGCCATCGAGGCCGGGTTCGGCCTCACCGCCGCCTTGATCCCAACTCGACCAAGAGGAGAGCCCGTGGGTCACTTCCATGATGTCGCCGAAGACCTGCGCCAACCCACCCGGGACTTGCGCAAGGCCATCCCCGATACCTGGGCCGGCTTCGGCGAGTTCCACCGCTCAGCCATGGCCGACGGCGCCCTGCCGAGCCGGATCAAGGAACTTATGGCCCTCGTCGTCGGGGTGGTCGAGCATTGCGACGGCTGCGTCGCCTACCACGCCCGAGCCGCGGCGGCCGCTGGTGCGACCGAGGCCGAAGTCGCTGAAGCCCTGGGCGTCGCCTTGTTGATGAACGGCGGCCCGGCCAGCGTGTGGGCCCCTCGGGCGTTCGCCGCCTACCGCGAGTTCGCCGAACCAGGCGTCCAGCCTGCCGGCTGAGCCCACCGAAACCAAGGAAGCCCTGATGGATGCCAGCCACTGGAACGACCGCTATGCCACCGCCGAGTACGTCTGGAAGGCCAACCCCAACGTCTTCCTGGTGGCTGAGACCGAGGGTCTCGCTCCCGGGCGGGCGCTCGATCTGGCCTGCGGCGAGGGCCGGAACGCCGTCTGGCTGGCCGAGCAGGGCTGGGAGGCCACCGGCGTCGACTTCTCCGACACTGGTCTCGACAAGGGCCGCCGTCTGGCCGCCGACCGTGGCGTCGACGTCGAGTGGGTCTGCGCCGACGCGACCGGCTGGGATCCCCCGGCGGGCGGCTACGACTTCGTCGCCGTGTTCTACCTGCAGCTCCCGGCCGAGGGCCGCCGTCGGGCCATGGGCATCGCCGGCCGCGCCCTCGCGCCCGACGGCACCCTGTTGGTCGTGGCCCACGATTCGGCCAACCTGACCGGCGGCGTGGGCGGGCCCCGGGATCCAGCGGTGCTCTACACGCCCGATGCCGTGCTCGCCGACCTGGCGGCCGCCGGGATCGACCTCACCGTCGAACGGGCCGAGACGGTCGCACGTCCCGTCGCCGACGCCGATCGGCCGGCCCTTGACTGCCTGGTGCGAGCCCACCGCTGAGCGACCGCCGACCAGGTCATCGAGAGGGGGTCTCTCGGTGCTCGTCCGTCCGCAGGGCCGACGCCGACGGCGGCGCTGCATCGGACCGGGGAATCGGGCAGGACCGGTTGGTCCCTCGAACCCGCTGGACGGCGTAGATCGATCCGGCCGTGAGCGCGGCGGCGACCCACCCCCACGTGTCGTTGCCGGCGACGCTCCCCACGACCAGGCCGACCACGAACGCCGGCCACAAGAGACGGGTGAGCGTGCACGTGTTCATACCCCATAGGGTATCAGACGGCGGGCGGCTCGCCGCTCAGTCGTACTGGCCGGTTGTGGTGGTGGGAGGGGTCATGGCGGGTCGCCAGATCGGGCCGTGAGACCGTTGCGCGACGCCGGCTGATCGGGTGATCGGGTACATGGCGAAGCCGATCATCACGGCCGCCAGATCACCGAAGTCGGTGAAGGTCCCGCCGATGATCGCTGCTCCCCCGGCCGCGACGAGTAGGCCGCCGGCCCAGTACCAGCGCCCCGGCCGAGGCAGGCGGTAGGTGAACACCGCGGCCAGCGCGGCGAAGCCGTAGCTCACCCCGACATCGACCCCATCGGGAGAGGCTGCTGGGGGCCACTCCCCCAGCGGATCGCCAGCCACAGACCTGCCGCCGTCGCCAGCGTGGCGCCGACATGGCTGGCCGCGAACACCACCAGCCAGCGCGCGGTGCTCAGCCATCGCACGACGGGTGCCAACACCAGGGCGAAGAGGACCAGCCACACCAACAGCAGGTAGCCGTCCACCCAGAACGCGCTGCGGATGAGCACCCGTACCGGGTTCGTCCGCAG
>JAYUBX010000168.1:0-3679 GCA_043740665.1 Candidatus Neomicrothrix sp. | reverse complement strand
ACCGGTGTACGCAATTCCTAAAGCACTCAAGCTGGCAGGCTTGAGCTTGGATGAGATTGATGTCTTCGAGTTAAACGAGGCGTTCGCGGTGCAGGCGCTAGCCGTGATTAAGACACTCGGCATTGATTCTGACAAAGTGAACGTGAACGGCGGCGCGATCGCGTTGGGACATCCACTTGGCTGCACCGGCACCAAGTTGACAGCCACCCTGATCCAGGAGTTGAAACGTCGTAAGGCGAAGTACGGCGTAGCTCGACCGCCCGACTCGACCGGGTTGTCGGTGTGCCGCGGGCTCCGGCTCCCGATCCGGCGGTCGCCGAGTTCCTGCCCGACTGGGCTCTCGACGTCGAGCTCGACCAGGTGTCGTTCGCCTACGAGCCCGATCAATCGGTGCTCGACCAGGTGTCGTTCCGCATCGCGCCGGGCGAGGTGGTGGCGCTGGTCGGCTCGACCGGATCGGGCAAGACCACCCTGTGTGAGTTGCTGGCCCGGCTGGCTGATCCCGGTTCGGGTGTGGTCCGAGTCGGTGGCGTCGACCTGCGGCGCGCCGACCCCGATTCGCTGCATAGCGGCGTCGCTCTCGTGTTCCAGGAGACCTTCCTCTTCGCCGACACGTTGTGGGAGAACGTGGTGCTCGGCCGCGAGGTCGGCAATGACGAGGTCCGCCAAGCGCTGCGGGTGGCCCGTGCCGAGCGGTTCGTGGGTGAGCTGCCCATGGGTGTCGCCACCGTCGTCGGCGAGCGCGGCGTGACCCTTTCGGGCGGGCAACGCCAGCGGGTCGCCCTGGCCCGAGCCTTGCTTCGACGCCCGCGAGTGTTGATCCTCGACGATGCCACCTCGGCCGTCGACCCGGTCGTCGAGTCCGAGATCCTCGCCGGACTGCGCGACGAACTGGCCACGACCACGCTGGTGGTGGCGCAACGGGTCTCGACCATCGAGCTGGCCGATCGGGTCGTCTTCCTCGATGGCGGCACGGTGGCGGCCGAAGGTACCCATACCCATCTGTTGGCCACCGTGCCCGCCTACGAGCGCATCGTCCGCGCCTACGAGACGGCGGGTGAGTCATGACGCCCAGCCGCGTGCCGCCGGACGCGAACGGCGACGAGTCGATCGACGAGCTGGTCGCAACTGAGAGCCGCAAGGCGGCGACGGAGGCGCAGTCGAGCTTCGCGCTGGGGGCCCTGTTCGACGACCCCACCGAGCTGCTCACCGAGGAAATCGAGACGCCGTCGGCGCGAGCGATGGAGGTGCTGCGCCGCGGCCTGGCGGTCAGTCCCGAACTGCGCACCGGGATCGCCTTCACCATCGCCATGGCCGTGGCCACCGCCGTCGGCCGCCTGGTCACGCCGGTGCTGATCCAGCAGATCCTCGACAAGGGCGTGAGCGGCTCCGCCGGCTTCCGGCCGGGGTTCGTCTTCGGCGCCAGCGCCCTCGCCCTGGTCATCGTGGTCACGGTGATGGTGCTCAGCCGAGCCACCTACATCCGGCTGGTGCGATCAGCCGAAGGGATGCTGTGCAACCTGCGCGTGCAGGCGTTCGCCCACATCCACCGGCTGAGCATCGCCGACCACAACGAGTCGCGGCGGGGCGAGCTCACGGCACGGGTCACCAGCGACGTCGAGACCATCGCCCGCTTCGCCCAGTGGGGCGGGGTCGCTTGGATCGTCGATTCCGTGATCATCATCGGCACGTTGGGGGTGATGACGATCTACTCCTGGCAGCTGACGCTGGTCACGGTCGTCGTGATGGCCCCGCTGCTGCCCATCCTGCGGATGCTGCAGCGGCGCCAGTTGCGGGCCTACGACAAGGTGCGCTCGCGGGTGGGCCAGACCCTCGGCGTCGTCTCGGAATCGGTCATGGGGGCCGGGGTGATCCGCGCCTACGGCATCACCGAACGGGTGCGAGATCGTCTGCACGCGGCCATCGACCGGCAGTACCTGGCCGAGAAGCACACGGCCCGCTACTTCGCCTTCATGTTCCCGCTGGGCGACATCTTCGGCGGCATCGCCCTGGCGCTGGTCGTCGGCATCGGCGCCTGGTGGGGGCCGAGCTGGGGCCTCCAGTCGGGCACGCTGATTGCCTTCGCGTTCTTGGTCAACCTGCTGTTGGTGCCAATCGCTGAGCTGGGTGAGATCCTCGATCAGACCCAGACCGCCTTGGCCGGCTGGCGCAAGGTGCTCGACGTCCTCGACATCCCGGTCGACATCGTCGAGCCCGACCCCGGGGTCGAGGTGGCCGCGGGGCCGGTCGAGGTGCGGGCCGAGGGTCTCGATTTCTCGTACCGCGACGGCGGTCAGGTGCTTCGTCAGGTCGACATCGTGATCCCCGCCGGTACCGCCGTGGCCGTGGTCGGCGAGACGGGTTCGGGCAAGACCACCTTCGCCAAGTTGTTGTGCCGTCTGGCCGACCCGACCGGCGGTCGCATCCTCATCGGCGGCGTCGACCTGCGTCAGATCTCACCGGCGTCGAGGTTCGCGGCGGTGCGCATCGTGCCCCAGGACGGCTTCTTGTTCGATGCCACGATCCGCGACAACGTTCGGATGGGTCGCGACGGGGCCACCGACGACGAGGTCGGCGCGGCCTTCGTGCGGCTCGGTCTCGACTGGTGGCTGGCCCGACTGCCTGATGGCCTCGACACCGAGGTGGGTGAGCGGGGCGAGAGTCTCTCGGTGGGTGAGCGTCAGCTCGTGGCCCTGGCTCGCGCCCAGTTGGCCGATCCCGGCCTGCTGATCCTGGACGAGGCCACCAGCGCGGTCGATCCCGAGACCGAACGGGCCCTGAGCGATGCCCTGATCCGGCTGAGCCGGGGCCGCACGACTATCAGCGTCGCGCATCGCTTGTCGACCGCTGAGGCCGCTGATCTGGTGCTGGTGTTCGCCGATGGCGAGCTGGTCGAGAGCGGATCGCACGATGAGCTGGTCGCCGCCGACGGCCGCTACGCCGCCCTCTACGAGAGCTGGCTGGGCAACACCCAACGGGCCTGATCCGCGCCGCCAACGTCCTCACTTCGGCACCGACGCCGCCGCCGGTTTCCCCACTCCGGCGTAGATCCAGGTCGGTTCCCGACCTGGATCTACGCATCCCTCGAGGGGACCCCGCTGACTCGGTGGCTAGCCGGTGAAGGCGGGGGTGGCGGGGGTGGCGGTCGCAGTCTTGGCCGGGGCGGCCGTCGTGGTGGTGGTGGCCGCCATGGTCGTGGTCGGGGCGGCGGTAGTCGTGGTCACGACCGCCCCGATGACGGTCACGGTGCCGTTGGCGAAGGTGCACTCCTCGTTGGTGACGTCGACGGTGTACGCACCGAGTTCTGCGCCCGCGGGAACCGCGAACGTCACCTGCCATGCTGCGTTACCGGACACGGATTGCGGCGCGGCCAGGTCCGTGAGCCCTTTGGTGACCGAGATTCCCAGTTCGGAACCGGTGATGCAGTCGGCCGGGCCGGAGACGGTGAAGGTTCCGCCCTGGGCCACCGACTCGGGGGTGATGGTGATGGGAGTGTTGGCGGCGCTGGCCGGCGCCATGCTGATCAGGCTGCCGACGGCTACTACGGCAGCAATGACGGCAATACGTCGTGTCCAAGCATTCATGAGTTCCGCTTTCCTTGTGTCCGATCTCGGGCCGGTCGCGAGGCTAGTGCCGCTTTCCCCGCTTCGGCGTAGATCCAGGTCGGATACCGACCTGG
>JAYUBX010000167.1:0-15849 GCA_043740665.1 Candidatus Neomicrothrix sp. | reverse complement strand
GATACCGCGTGGGCCGTCAACGCACTCGCGGTCCGTCATCTGGCCGACGGCGCCCGACGAGTCGGAGCGTGGGTGTGTCATCTCTCGACTGATTACGTCTTCGATGGCACCAAGCCCGATCCGTACGTCGAGTGGGACGTGCCGTCGCCGACCTCGATGTATGGACGATCGAAGCTGGGCGGCGAGCTTGAGCTCGGCCCGGCCGACACCATCGTGCGCACGTCGTGGGTGTGTGGCGAGCACGGCGGCAACATGGTCAAGACGATCCTTCGACTGGCCGGCGAGCACGACTCGCTGTCGTTCGTCGACGACCAGCGTGGCCACCCGACCTTCGCCGACGACTTGGCGGCGGTGGTGCGCCGGCTGGTGATCGATCGTCGGCCGGGGGTCTTTCACGTGACCAACCAGGGGGCGGTCAGTTGGTACGAGTTCGCCCAGGCCGTGCTGGTCGCCGCTGGCCTCGACCCCGACCGGGTGTCGCCCGTCGCCACCGCCGATCTGAAGCCGGCCCGACCGGCCCCTCGCCCGGCCAACTCGGTGCTCGACAACGCCGCCCTCCGCTTGTCGGGAGTGCCGCTCGCCCCTGACTTCCACGAGTCGTTGAGCCGGCTGGTTGCCCGCCTGCTCGGCCCCTGATCGATGCCGCGTCGCATCCGCATCGTCGTGCTCAACTACAACGGCGGCGACCACGTGGCGCGATGCGTCGAGGCCCTGACCGCGCTCGACCGACCCGACGACGGCATGGCCGAGATCGAGATCGTGGTGATCGACAACGACTCGAGTGACGGCAGCGCGGCGGCGCTGTCGGCGGCCCATCCCGAGATCGACTTGATCCAGACTGGCGCCAACCTGGGTTTCGTGGCCAACAACCTGGCTCTTCGCGACCTGGCCGGCATCGACTACGTGGCCCTGGTCAACAATGACGCCTTCGTCGAGCCGGGCTGGCTGATTCCGCTGGTCGAGGCCCTCGACGCCGACCCCGCCTTGGGCGCAGTGCAGTCGAAGATTCTGTTCGCCGATCGGATGACCGAGATCGACAGTGAGTCATTCGAGGTCGTGAACAACGTCGGCGGACTGATCACGACGCAGGGCTACGGCACCGACCGAGGCTGGGGTGAACCCGACCGGGGTCAGTTCGACGAGGCGGCCGAGGTGTTCGCCTGGTCGGGCGGGAGTGTCCTGCTGCGACCCCGCTACCTGGCCTCGGTGGGTCTGTTCGAGGAGAGCTTCTTCCTCTACTACGAGGACACCGATCTCTCGTGGCGGGGTCGGGCCCAGGGCTGGCGGTATCGCTGCGAGCCCCGCTCGGTGGTACGCCATCTGCACGCGGCCAGTTCAGGCACCGGCACCGGGGTCTTCCGGTACTACAACGAGCGCAACCGGCTGCTGATGTTGGTGAGGAACGCTCCGGCCGGCATGGCCTGGCGGGCGGTCCTGCGGCACCCGCTGAGCACGCTGTCGTACGCCCGCCACGGCGATTGGGCGACGGCCCGCTCGCGGCTGCGGGCCTACGCCGGGTTCGTCACCCGACTCCCCCCCGCGCTCCTCGCCCGACGCGGGCTGCGGCGACGGGTCACGGTGCTCGACGCCGACCTCACCGCCTGGTTTGTCGATCCCGCGTGAGCACGCCGAGCCACAGGCCGTAAGCCGCGGTCGCCACGACGGCGATGAGAGCGAGCAACCACAAGTTCACCGGCGGTCTCCATCCGTGGCCACCGAGGTAGCCGAAGGCCTGACGTCCGGGGATGGCCACCGAGTAGCGGGTGAGGGCGATGCCGTGGGCGATCAGCTGGCCCACCGCCATGCCGGCGATGATGAGCAGGCTGGCGACCTCCAACAGTCGTCGAGGCAATCGGCCGGGTTGGGCGATGATCCACGCCGCCAAAACCGGCACGCCTACGGCTAGCGGCAAGGTGTAGCGGCCCTGCCAGATGTAGCCGTAGGCGGCCGCCCGGTTGGCCTCGGCCACCAGCGGTAGCACCACACATCCCACCAGCCATGAGGCGAGGATGGCTCGCTGCCGCCACGAGCCGACGAGCAGGGCGACCACGGCCATCGCGAGGGCGACCAGCAGCCAGGGCAGCGCCATGCGCCAGGGCGCGGGGGAGTCGAGCCACCCGAATACGCCGTACATCTGCCGGGTGTGCCACGGCTCGAGGTCGATGGCGTGGTGCAGAGCGACTCGGAAGGTGAGGCCGGGCTGTGGGCTGCCGGCGAACGAGTCGTATGTCTTCGACCACAGGACCCAGCCGGTGCTGACAACGAACCCGACCAACAGAACCGTGGTGCCGACCTGGACGCGCCGATCGTGGGCCAGCTCACGGATCCGAGGCCGCCGGGCGGAGGCCAGCACGACGGCCCCAACGACCAGCACCGCGAACAGCGGGCTGAGGGGTCGGGCCGCGGCGAAGCACGTTGTGGCCACCACGACCCGGGTGACCAATCGGGCCGACGGGCGCCCGCGTTGGCACAACAGATCGAGCAGGCTGGCCCACGCGGCGAAGGCGGCGGCAATCTCGAACCCGCTCGGGTTGATCGACCCCATGAGGAACACGACGATGGGCGTGACCGATAGGGCGATGGCGGCCATCCCGGCGCCCCCTGGAGCCACCTGCCGAAGTGACACGAGGGCCGAAGCCAGCAGCGCCGAGCAGACCAGCACGCTGCAGAGCCGCATGGCGTACAGCGCTCGGTAGGGCGTGAGTAACCGGCTCGGCCAGCCGACCATCGCATAGTAGAGCGGCGGGTAGGTGCCCGTGTAGCTCGTGGCATCGACGAGGGTCATGTCGGTACCGACCGCCGGTGCGCACCCGGCTGGCGTGGTGGGCGAGAAGTTGTAGCAGGCCCGTTGCTGGTCGAGCTCGGCGTAGGCGCGGGGCACGGTGACGTGAGTGTCGAGCCGCTCAGGGTTGCCAGGGTTGGCGCTGACCACTCGCTCGTCTCGGCCCCGCAGCTGGCCGTGAGCGAGGGCTACGGCCTTGATGGTGTGGGCTGGCTCGTCGGGCACGCTCATCAACGGGCTGGACACGGCCCAGAGCCCGCCCAGCAGGCTGAACACGGCCAGACTGATCCACCACGCCAGTCGGACCGAGGGTCGTCCCACCAACGCCCGAGACAGACTGCGGGCCTCGGACGGTGACACGATCGGCGACCCTAGCATCGGGTCGCGAGGCGGCTCGCTCGTCGGATCCGACCGGGTCGCGTGGGCGAGGGGACGGCAGCCATCAACTAGGTTCGCGGCGTGGGACAGGAGCGACGCGTCTGGTGGGTGTCGCTGGCCATCTTCGGTCTATTGGGTGGAATCTGGGCGCTGTCCAGCCCCTTGATGAGCGTGCCCGACGAGCCAGCCCACGCGATCCGGGCGGTAGCGGTCTGGCATGGCGAGCTCGTCGGGCACGAGGTCGGCGGCGACGGCCTCACCGATGTGCAGGTGCAGGACCGCGTCCCCGACGCCTACGCCCAGCTCCACGCTGAGCCCGCCTGCTACAAGGGCCAGCCCTGGGTGCCAGCCAGCTGCGCGCCGAGCGTGGGCACCGGCACCACCGCGACGGCCGTGTTCTCGCCGGCTGGCTGGTACCCGCCGCTCTATTACATCGCCGTCGGCTGGCCAGGTCGCCTGCTGTCGCCCTACCGCGCCCTCTACGCCATGCGTCTGTGCAGCGTGGCGATCGGCGCGGCTCTTCTGGCTTCGGCCATGGCGTCCGCCTTTCGCCTGGCCCGGTCGAAGTTCGTGGTCGTCGGCGTCGCTCTGGCCGCCACCCCGACCGCGCTCTTTCTCATCGGATCCATCAATCCGAACGGCTTCGAGATCGCGGCCGGGATCGCCACCTGGGTCACCGTGCTGGATTTGCTTACCAGGAGGGGGCCGCCTTCACCGCGTCTGATCGTGCGGGTGACGGTTGTCTCGGCCTGCATGCTCCTCGCCCGACCGTTGAGCCCGTTCTTCTGGGCGGTGATCGTATTGTCGGTGCTGGCCATGGCCGCGACCCGCGCTCGGCTGAGCGTGCTCCTTGGTGACACTCAGGCCCGGATCGCCGCCGGAGGGCTCGCGATCGTCGGCCTGTTCAGTGGGGTTTGGTTCCTTGCGACCAGTGGCCTGGCGGCCGTAGGGCTGCCGCAGACGACGGTGGCCGAGGCGGCCGGCCACTCGTTCCGTCACATCCCGACGCTGCTGCAGCAGATGGTGGGCGTGTTCGGCTGGCTCGACACGCCGACGCCCGAGACGCTCAGTCGCGTATGGATCGGAGCGATCCTGGTCGTCGGCCTCGTCGGGTTGGTGGTGGCATCCATGCGGCGTCGCGTGGTGCTGCTGGCGGTCGGCGTCGTGGTCCTCGCCATCCCGGTGGTGATCGAGGCCACCGGCGTACATTCCTACGGGTACTTCTGGCAGGGCCGTTACTCGCTGCCGCTCATCGCCGGACTCCCCGTACTCGCCTCATGGATGGTCGCCGACTCAACACGGATCGGACGACCGCTGCGGGCCTCCATGGCCGTCGTCATCGGCGTGGGTGTGGGCGTCGAGCAGTTCATCGCCCACGGCACCGGCTTCAGTCGCTACGTCCGCGGTGGTCCGACCGGGTTCGTGTCCTATATCCATGGAGGCGCCTGGCGGCCGACGGTGCCGGTCGTCGTCCTGCTGATCGGTGCTCT
Source organism: Candidatus Neomicrothrix sp. (assembly GCA_043740665.1). GTDB lineage: Bacteria > Actinomycetota > Acidimicrobiia > Acidimicrobiales > Acidimicrobilacustridaceae > UBA4742. The sequence goes on along the minus strand of JAYUBX010000167.1, from coordinate 11,199 downwards.
CGTCTCGTTCGGCGTCTACGGCCTGTGGATCGCGCTCGTCGGGTCGTTCGAATCGACCGACTCAATCGGTGACCCGGGTGACTCGGAGGAACCCGGGCTGTCCGTCGAACCGAACGGGGCATCCGAAAGGGCCTTGGGGTCGCCTCGGCCGCTGACGGGGCCGTAGCGGCGCATCGCCTCGTCGATTGCTATGCGCCGGCTGAGGCTGGTCAGCACGGTGTCGTAGTCCTTGAACTTGAGATAGGTGTTCAGGGCGACGAAGAGGAAGGCCACGGTGAGCCAGTAGAGGAGCAGGTCGGCGCCCCGACCGACGCCGACGCTCTTGGCTACGTCGTTCAGCCAGTCGGGGAAGGCGACGGCGAGGACGGCCAGCACGGCGAAGGTGACCAGCAGCAGCTTCTTGCCGGCGCGGAATCGAATGGTGTTGCGGTTGCGCAACATGCTGACGGCGACCACCGCAAGCCCGAGGATGAGCAGCAGCTTGATCATCGGAGGACCTTCATCGGAAGACCAGGTCGAACAGGATGTTCACCGAGTTCAGGAGCGACTGGCCCTTGGCCATGGAGTACTCGCTGTAAACGATGTGCACCGGCATCTCGGTGTAGCGGAAGCCGGCTTGGGCCACCGTCGAAACGATCTCCGAGGCGTGGGCCATGCCGTTCATGCGGATGTCGAGTCGCTCGGCCACCGCCCGGTCGAAGGCCCGCAGGCCGTTGTGGGCGTCGCTCAACTTCAGCCCGGTGCTGGCGTTGGTGTAGCGGACGGCCACTTTGAGGACGCCCCGCTTCAGCCATCCGACCTTGGTGCGGTCGTCGAGGAACCGCGAGCCGAACACGATGTCGAAGTCGCCAGACTCAAGCAGGTCCACCATCTGCGCGGCGTCGTCGACTTGGTGCTGGCCGTCCGCGTCGTAGGTGACGAACGAGCGGATCCGGGGGTCGGTCAGGGCGTAGCCGATGCCGGTCTGGAGGGCGGCCCCCTGCCCGAGGTTGGTCGGGTGGCGGACGATCGTGGCGCCCGTCTTCTCGAGCACGGCCATGGTCTGGTCGGTGCTGCCGTCGTCGACGCAGACCACGTGGTCGAACGTGGCGAGGACCTCTTCGACCACGCCCGCGATCACCTGGTCTTCGTTGTACACCGGGATCACGACGCAGGTGTCGGGATAGCTCACGCGGGGTGTCCTGAGACGGGGGCGAGGACGGGAGGGAGGAAACGAGTGGACGAAGTGTACCGACACCACGGCGCGGCTGGCGGTCCAGGCCGGGCAGGACTCCGCCATGGCTGCAAGGAGAGTCGTGGGTACGGTGGCCCGGGCTCGATGACGGCTTGACCACAACGCGGTGGACGCAGAGCGAGATCCGCGTTCAACCAGGAGCACTCAGAGCGCCCGGCTGGTCGCGCAGTACGCTGCGAGCCGTTCCGATGCGCTTGGTCTCGTGGCCAAGCCCCTCCAGCCCTCACAGAAGGTGCCATGACCATCGATCGTGCCCGCACGGAGCGGGCCGGCGTCGAATTCCCGTCGATGACCTGGACCTCGTTCGACCGCTACGGCCGATACGGAGCCATCGTGCGGGCCGTTCGGGCGTCGCTCGGGCCGGATCGCTTGCGGGTGCTCGACGTGGGTGACAGTGCCGGGCACCTGCACGCCTTCGACGGCGGGCTCGACGTGATCGGCGTCGACGTCGAGCTGAGTGACGAGCGGTTGCCCGGTGCGGTGGTGGCCCGATCGGACGGTACCCGGCTGCCGTTCGCTGATGGCACGTTCGACGCGGTCGTGAGCAGCGATGTGCTCGAACACATCCGTCCCGACCGGCGACCGGCCTTCCTGGCCGAACTGCAGCGGGTCTCCCGTGATCTGGTCGTGGTGGCCGCGCCGTTCGATACCCCTGGGGTGGCCGGCGTCGAAGAGCTGGTCCGTCGGTACGCCCTGCTCGCAGTGGGGGCCGAGCAGCCGCAACTCGACGAACATCAGGCCCATGGGCTGCCCGACCTCGATGCCACGCAGCGTGCGTTCGTTGGCGACCAGTGGGCCGTCACCACGGTTGGCGACGGTCATCTGTGGGACTGGCTGTTGGTGATGTTGCTGCGCTTCCAGCTCGAGTCGCGCCCCAGCCTGGCGCCCCTGGCCGCCGGCTACGACGTGCTCTACAACTTTTCGCTGGCCGGGCGGTCACTGATCCCGCCTTACTATCGCCATCTGGTCGTCGCTCGAACCGGTGGCGATCCTCAGGTCGGAGACCGTCAGGTGCCCGCCGACCTGCCGACCGATTTCGCCGCCTTGGCTGCCGCGCTGATCGCGGCGGACTCGACCGAGGTTGTCCGCCAGGACACCGTGCCCCGCCTCGATCATCTGCAGACCGATGTCGACGCCGTCACCATACGGTTGGCCCGTCTCGAGGAGCGGATCGAGTCGCTGATCGAACTCGAGGTGAGCATCGCTGATCAATTGCTCGCGATCAAGGACAAGCTCAGCCGACTGGCCCACCCATTCCGTCGCCGCGCGTAGCACGAGTCACGGCGCGGGTGCGAGTCGGGCCAGGGTGGCCTTGAACGTGGCGATGGCTGTCGTGTTGGCCGTGGTCGCCACCAAGAGGAGCGGCCCCATGAAGTTCACGGCGGCGTGGTCGCCCGTCTTCAGATAGGTGCACACGGTGACCAGGATCGACCCGAGGTTGTTGGCGGCGGAGATCATCGAGTTCCACTGCGCCTCGAGTGCCGGGGCGGGCGGCGGCGGGGACTGTGACAGGGCCTGGGCGAGCGTGGTGGTCTGGGTCGCGCTGGCGCATTGCTCGGTCTGATCCTTCACCGCCGCTGCCGCTTTGGTGGCGGCCGCATCGGTGGCGTCGAGCTGATCGAGGGTGGGGTGGACGCCGGCATACCAGGCGCGGATCTGATCGGGAAGGCTCAGGGTGGTCGTCACCTCGACGGTGGTGGTGACCGGGGTCGTCGCCGAGCGAGACCCGTGCCGGCCGGCGACGAACGCGACCCCCGCGACCACCACCATCAGCACGACGACGGCGACCACCCCGGTGATGAGCTCGGTTCTCGACAGCCGGGCCGGGGCTCGCTCGGGCGACGGGTCCAGGCTGATCGGTAGCTCAGATGGTTCGTTCACGCGAGATCGGAGCTGGCCGTCAGGGCCGGCGCCGCGACGGAACCAGGCCGCGCGCCGCCTCGATGATTCGGCGTTTGCGCCGTACCAACGCTTCCTCGCGTGCGGTCACGACGAACGGCATGGCCACCCGCTCGGGCTCAGATGACGCGAGGGCCGACGGTGGGGGCACCGTGTCGTCGAACGCCAGGATCGAGGCCAGTTGCGCGGCGCGGCGCTCGTCGGCCGAGAGTGAGGGCGAGAGCTTTTCGAGCACGACGCGAAACTCGATCGTGCCCCGGGCCGAAGGATGGAAGGCGGCGATCCGGTAGTCGATCAGGTCGAGCTTGATCAGCTTGGCGTAGACGGCAAGAAACGATCGGGGCGTGAAGACCTGGCAGTGGCCGTCGATGTACTCACCGGTCTGTCGGTGTTTGAGGCAGAGCTCGTAGGCCCAGTGATCCGGATCCAGATCGGTCCGCCAGGTGCCGGAATAGTCGGCGGTTCCGGCCCACAGGGCGGCGGCATCGACGTCGACGATCTTGCTGTGGAAGTCCCAGATCTGGCGATAGCTCGGGGCTCGCAGCGACCGCAGGTGAGCGTCGATCAGGTCACCGATTTCGGTGAGGGGCCGGTTGACGTCGAAGCACAGTCGCTTGTCGGGAATCGCCAGGCAGAGCAGCCCGCCATCGGTGAGCACAGCGCTGATCTCGCGCAGCCAGCCGATCATGTCCGGCGCGTGCTCGACGACGTGTGAGGCGAAGACGAAGTCGAACGGCGGCTCGTCGCCGATGACGTCGTTCAGCGCCGATTCGCCGCTCCAGACGAAGTCGACGTCGACGATGTCGTCGAGGTGATCGCGCATGGCGGCATCCTCGGCGTACTTGGTGCGCAACTCATCGAGGGAGGCGTGGTCAACGTACTGGACTCGATAGCGGGGCTTGGTGAACCGGGGCTTGTCGAGGGGGCCGATCTCGAGGCCGCGCATCGTGGCGGCGTCGATGACGGCCAACCACGGCTCGATCGTGTCGGTGGTCGGCTCGCTCATGCTGGCGAACCATAACGGGAGCGCACCTTGGTCACGAGGACACGCACCGCGACCCCCCAACCGTCGTTACGAATGCGGTTGACCCCACGGCGTCCGAGCGAGCGCAGTCGATCCAGCTCACCGGAGGCCGAGCGGGCGGCATTGGTCGCGTCGATGGGCTGACCCGGGTGGCCGGCAGCACCGTTCCCGTTGCAGTCAGATGGCGTGTCTGACCCGTCGGGATACGCCTCGAGCAGGTACAGCAGCGCGGGTTCGTCCAAAGTGACGGGAACCCACCGCCGCGGGTTCGGCCGCGAGACGATCGGTCCGCGGGTGATCACCGAGCGCAGGATGGTGGCGTAACGCTCACCCTGCTGCGCGGGCGACCAGTCGAGCAGCGCCCGGCGACGGGCCATGCCACCGATGCGGGCGCGCGCCGATTCGTCGGTCAGCAGCAGGTCGATGGCGTCGACCCACTGCTGGTGGCTGGTGGCCAGCAGCCCGCCGTCGCCATCGTCGATGGCCTGGCTGAACGGTCCGGTCGGGCTGGCCACGGTCGGCGTCGCGCACAACGCCGCCTCGAGCCATTTGATGGCGCTCTTGGCCTCGTTGAACCGGCTGGCCGGCGCCAGCGGCGACAGGTTGACGTCCAGGTCGCGTAGCACACCCGGCAACTCGAGCCACGGCAGGAACGGCAGGCGGACGAGCCGGGACCCGAACTGGGCGAGCGCGGGGCTCTCGGGCAGGTGGCCCCCCAGCCACAGCTCGGCCTCGGGGTGCCGGTCGAGCACCTCGATCACCGCGGGTTCGATCGAGAACCAGTCCTCGTCGTGGGTGGTCGTGCCGCTGAAATAGCCGATGCGCAAAGGTCCGGGTCGTCGGGCGCGACGCAGCTCGTCGTCGCATCGTCGGGCCAGCAGCAGGCCGACGCCGTTGTCGAACTGGTGGGCGGGCAGGCCCGTCAGCTCGGATGCCTGCTCGACGAGCATGGCGGTGCTGCCGATGAAGGCATCGCACGCCTCGAGGGTCGTGCGGTACCGCTCGACGCCCTGCAGCCACAGCGCCGCCTCATCGGGGGGCAGCAAGCGAAGCGCCGGTATCTCGTCCCGGATATCGGGGTCGAAGATCAGGTCGTCGACGTCGAAGGCGCAGGGAATGCCAGCGCCGTGGAACGCGTCGATCAAGGCCAGCACCTGCACGGTGGCCGGCACGCGGTAGAACACGACGACGTCGGCCCGTCCACCGAGCGCCAACAGGTCGGGGTCGCGGTAGTGGCGCACGTCGCTGGCCACGCCCTGCCGAGCGAGGGCTTCGGCTGGCAGCCGGACCCGATAGCGCAGCGGTGCGCCCTCGATCCCGCTCACAAACAACACCCGGGTGAGCCTGGCGAGCGGGGCCGAGGTCCCGACGGGCATCGCCGGTCGGTCGATCAGCTCGCCGAAGCGCCGTTCGAGGCCTTCGACCTGGTGCTCGATCGAGCGGGCGGCGACCGGCAGGGCGGCACCGCTGCCCAGGTCGGCCCGCAGATCGCTGCTCGTCGCCAGCCGCTCGATGGCGCCGGCCAGTGCGCCGGCGTTTGCCGCGGGCACGACCAGCCCGTTGACCCCGTTGGTCACGACTTCTTCGGGCCCCAGGGTGTCGGTGCACACGACGGGAAGCCCGGCGGCCAGCGCCTCGCGGGTGAGCAGCGAGTGCGTCTCGCGCATGATCGACGGCAGGATGAGCACGTCGTGGTCGGCCAGGACACGGCCGAGATCGTCGGGATCGAACGGATCCAGCACGTCGAACGGCAGGCCGTCGACCGTCTCGCCCGCCTCGTCGAGGTACGGCTGCACCCCGTAGCCGCTCACCCGCCAGCCGGGCACGTCGACCAGGCGCCGGGCCGCGTCGACCAGCACGCCGACGCCCTTCATCACATTGGGTCCACCGGCGTAGAGCAGGCGCAGCGGCTGATCGGGTGCGGCGACCCGAACGGGCCGACCGGGGGCGATGAGCTCGGCCACCACTTTGTCCGGCAGACCGTTCTCGTCGACGTACAGGCGATGAGGGGCGACGCCGTTGGCGGCGAGCACCCGAGTGGCTGATGCCGACGGCGCCAGCACCAGATCGGCCGATCCCAGCAGGGTGGCCAGGCTGGCCGAGCGATGGCAACGCCAGGCGACGTCGACCTCGCAGGGGCACGACCCGGCGTCGGTGACCAGGCTGCAGGGCACCAGATCGGGGCTGACCAGGAACTGGCGCGAGCACAGCCACCAGAAATCGTGCATGGTCACGACGACCTTGGCCCCGGCGGCCCGGGCCGCCGGCAGCAGTCCGGCGCCGAGCGACTGCAGGGCGTGGAAGTGGACGATGTCGGGCTTAAGGGCTTCGACGTGAGCCCGGAAATGCTCCGCCACGGCGGGGTTGTTCCAGTTGCGCTCGTCGGCCCAGCCGATCCACGGCGAGCTCACGATCCAGCGCACCGGAAGCCCGGTTTCGTCGGCGTCGGCCCAGCTCTCGAGGGCCGGACGATCGCCGATCCATCCGGCGTAGACGCTGACGTCGTGGCCCCGCCCGCGCAGGCCACGGCTGATCCGTTGGGGCTGGAGGGTGCCGCCGCTCACGAAGTTGGGCGGGTAGTGGGCCGAAACGGTGAGGATGTGCATGCGGCGCATTACGCTACCGCCGCAGCAATCGGGACGGCAGCCGTCGCCCGCCGAACCCCGTCCGCCCCTGGAGGCACTCCCGTCGATGAACACCCTGGCTGACCTGTCCCAATCGCGGGACCTCCTGGTCAACCTCACGCTGCGCGAGCTTCGGGGCAAGTACAAGCGCTCGGTGCTGGGTTGGTCCTGGTCGCTGCTCAACCCGCTGGCCACCATGATCATCTTCTCGTTGGTCTTCGGGCTGCTGCTGAAGGTGCCGTTCACCGTTGGTGACCCCAGTGGCTTGCACAACTACCCGGCCTTCCTGCTCTGCGGATTGCTGGCCTGGAACTTCGTGTCCAACATCATGAACGGCTCGATGCTGGCCCTGTTGGGCAACGCCGGGCTGATCAAAAAGGTCTTCTTCCCCCGCGAGGTACTGGTCTTCGCCACGGTGGCCGCCCTGGGGTGGAGCTTCATCATCGAGGTCGCGGTGCTGGCCGTCTACCTGATCATCCTCGGCAACATGGTGCTGCCGTGGATGTTGGGCGTGATCGTGCTGATGGTGCTGCTGACCATGTTCGCCACCGGCATCGGGCTCATCGTGTCGGTGCTCAACGTCTATTTTCGCGATCTGCAGTATCTGATCGGCATCTTCCTGCAGCTCTGGTTCTACGCCACCCCGATCATCTATTCGGTCGAGCGGGTGCCGTGGATCTACCACGTCGGTCAGCACGCCATACCGGCCCGCACGATCTACTCGATCAACCCGATGGTCGGTTTCGTCGGCGCCTTCCGGGCCCTGCTGTATGACCTGCGATTTCCGGCCTGGGACCAGCTCGCCTACATCACGATCTGGTCGGTCGCCCTGCTCGCCATCGGCTTCGCCGTGTTCCGCAAGTTCGAGCCTCGTCTGGCCGAGGAGCTCTGATGGGCGATATCGCCGTGTCGGTCGACAACGTCAGCAAGACGTTCCGGCTCTACCACGACCGCAATCAGAGCTTGAAGGCGGCTGTGATGCGGCGCGGTCGCGCCCGCTACGAGGTCTTCCAGGCCCTCGACGGCGTTTCGCTCGAGGTGCCGGCGGGCACGACCTATGGGTTGATCGGCGAGAACGGTTCGGGCAAGAGCACCCTGCTCAAGTGCATGGCCCGGATCCTGCGGCCCGACGGCGGCAAGGTCGAGGTCAACGGCAAGATCTCGGCCCTGCTCGAACTCGGTGCGGGCTTCCACCCCGAGCTCTCGGGCAAGGAGAACATCTATCTCAACGGGGCCATCCTCGGCCTCGGCGCCAAGGACATCGATCGCAAGTACGACGACATCGTCGAGTTCGCCGGGCTCGAGAAGTTCATCGACACCCCGGTGAAGAACTATTCGTCGGGCATGTACGTGCGGCTCGGCTTCTCGGTCGCCATCAACGTTGACCCTGACGTGCTGTTGGTCGACGAGGTGCTGGCGGTGGGCGACGAGCAGTTTCAGCGGCGCTGCAACGAGAAGTTCGCCGAGCTGCGGTCGCAGAACAAGACCATCGTCGTGGTGTCGCACGGGCTGGGCCTGATGCGCACGATCTGCGATGAGCTGGCGTGGCTCGAACACGGCAAGCTGCGGATGGCCGGCCCGGCCACCGACGTGATCGACCAGTACATCGCCGAGGTGCAGACCGACCGCCAGACCGACCCCGACGCCGAGGGCAATGGGGCGCGGTGGGGTTCGGGCGAGGCACGTATCGAGCAGATCGAACTGCTCGACGGATCGGGCCGCACCACCAATCGGCTGCACACCGGCGACCAGCTCACCATCCGGGTGCACTACCAGGCCGACGAGCCCATCGACCGGCCGGTGTTCGGCTTGGCCATGTACAACCTCGAGGGTCTGTTGGTCACGGGACCCAACACCCGCGAAGCCGGCCTGGTGCCCGATCGCATCGAGGGGGCCGGCACGGTCGACCTGACCATCGACCGGCTCATGCTGCTGCCCGGCACCTATGACATCTCGGCCTCGTTGTACGACTACGCCATCGTGCACCCGTTCGACTTCCGCCAGCGGGCCGTGCGGTTCGACGTCGACGCCGGCACGCCGCACGAAACCTTCGGCGGGGTGATGTCCCTCGGCGGCCGGTGGAGCACGACCGCAGGTACCACGTCGCAGTCGGCCAGCCGGTGACGCGTTTCGGCCGCGTCAGCCGGCCCGGGGTCGCGGTCCTCGTCGACGCCACCGGTGGTGCCGATGGGGCCGACGCGACCGTCGCGTCGTTGGCAGGACTGACGGCCGTCGATGTCGTGGTCGTGGCGACCGGACTGCTGTCCGGTGGTTCCGGTGATCGAGCCGCGTTCGGCGGGGCCTCGACGGTGGTCGTCAATGCCGTGGGAGCCACGCACGGTGACGCGCTGAGTCGAGGTCTGGCCGCCACGCGCGCCGACCGCATCGTCTATCTGCGGGCCGGCATCACGGTCGACCAGGCCTGGCTCGACCTCGCTCTCGTAGCGCTCGACCGAGAGCACGGCGCCGCCATGGTGGCCGGCTGCCCGACCGATCCGGCGACGGGCGAACCGGCCGCGGTGTCGCCCGGCCTTTCGTTGGCCGGGCACCCCCTGCCTCCGACGCCGCCGGATGTGCTCCCGGGGTCAGGGCGGTCGGGTCGCGCCCGCCCGCACCGCACCATGGTGCCGGGTGATGCCTGGGTGGCGCGCCGCGCCGAGCTCGACGCGATCGGATCCTTCGATCGCCGACTCGACCAGCCCTTCGCCGGCATCGACCTGGCGTGGCGACTGTGGTTGGCCGGGCGTGAGGTCGTCATCGACTCGTCGCTTCGCATCGACCCGGCGGTCGAGCCGGCAGCGCAGCAGGGTGTGATCGATCGCACGGCCGTCGAGCGGGCCGAGCTCGACGCGCTGGCCATGATCTACCGCAACTACGACGACACCAGCTTGGCGGCCGCGCTGCCGGCTGCGCTCGAGCTGAGTCGAGCTCGGGTCACCGCTCTCAGTCCATCCGATGCCGATCCTGAGGCTGGTCAGCGCTCGTTCACCGACGCCCTCGTCGGCCTCGAGGCCGAACGGCTCGAACGGCAGGCCGATCGGCGCCGACCCGATGCCGAGATCCTGGGCGTGATGGGCCCAGCGTTGCGGCCCGATCTGGCCGATGCCGACTTCGCCGACACCCACGCCGCCATCGTGGCTCGCCACCCGGCCACCGCCCGGTTCGGTGGTCGCCGACGGGTGGTGGTGGCCACCGCCGACAGCATCACCGCCAAGATGGCGGGGCCGGCCATCCGCGCCTGGCGATTGGCCGAGGAGCTGTCGCTCGACCACGACGTGCGGCTGGTCAGCATCACCGTTGCCGAACTCACCGATCCTCGTTTCTCGGTCGAGGCGATGCCCCATGCGGCCGTCGATGATCTGGTCGAGTGGTGCGACATCTTCGTGTTCCAGGGATGGGTCATGGCCGGCCTGGAGAGCTTCCAGCGATCCGACAAGGTGTTCGTGGCCGACATCTACGACCCTCTGCATCTCGAGCAGCTCGAGCAGGCTCGTGACGACGGCGAAAAGATCCGCCGCCGAGCGGTGCGCGACGCCACCGCCGTTCTCAACGAGCAGCTGCTGCGGGGCGACTACTTCCTCTGCGCCAGCACCAAGCAGCGTGACCTGTGGCTCGGGCATCTGGCCTCGCTCGGTCGGGTGAACCCGGCCACCTATGACGCGGATCCCGGGCTCGATTCGCTGATCGACGTGGTGCCGTTCGGCATCGCCGACCAGCCGCCCGAACGCACGGCGCCGGGCATCCGGGGGGTCATCCCCGGCATCGGTCCCGACGACGCGGTGATCCTGTGGGGCGGCGGTGTCTACAACTGGTTCGACCCCCTCACCCTGATTCGAGCCATCGATCAACTTCGTGCTCGTCGGCCCGACGTGCGCCTGGTGTTTCTCGGTATGAAGCACCCGAACGCCGACATCCCCGAGATGCGCATGGCGATCGACGCTCGGCAGCTCGCGTCCGAGCTCGGCCTGACCGGCACGCATGTGTTCTTCAACGAGGAATGGGTGGCCTATGACCACCGGCAGAACTTCCTGCTCGATGCCGATGTCGCGGTGACGACCCACTTCCACCACGTCGAGACCGACTTCTCGTTCCGCACCCGGGTGCTCGACTACCTGTGGGCCACCCTACCGACCGTGGCGACCAGCGGTGACTCGTTGGCCGACCTGATCGAACGTCGTGGCCTGGGCATCGTGGTGCCCCCCGAAGACGTCGACGCCCTGGCTGACGCCTTGTTCTCCCTGCTCGACGACGACGAGCGGGCCGAGCAGTGCCGGCGCCAGATTCGGGCCATCGTGCCCGAGCTGGTGTGGGCCGAGGCGTTGCAGCCGCTGGTGCGGTTCTGCCGGGCACCCCGGCGGGCCCCCGATCTGATGGAGGGCCTGGTCGGTCCGTTCGAGGGACCACATCCCACCGAGTTG
>JAYUBX010000166.1:0-3520 GCA_043740665.1 Candidatus Neomicrothrix sp. | reverse complement strand
TACCCGGGCCTGGCCACCGACTACAAGCCGTTCTTCGTCGCCATGCTCGTCACCGCCGACGGCGTGGGCATCGTCACCGAGAACATCTTCTCGGGACGGTTTCGCTCCATCGATGAGCTGGTGCGGATGGGGGCGGACATCCGCACTGAGGGCCACCACGCCGTCGTACGCGGTCGACCCCGCCTCTCGGGTGCGCCCGTGTGGGCTCACGACATCCGGGCCGGCGCCGCGCTGGTGGTGGCGGCCCCGGCGCCGACGGTGAGACCATCGTGGCTGACGCCGAGCACATCGACCCGGGCTACGAGCAGTTCGTCGAGAAGCTGGTGGGTCTGGACGCCGACGTCAGGCGGGCCTGACCGGGTCGTCGGGACTCGCCGCCGGATCCTGGTCGGGTTGGGCCGGCGGCCGAACTCGGTTCGCTCGGGTGTTGGCCACCTTCAGGAGCAGGGCGAACACGGCGATGGGGGTCAAGACCATCAGGGTTTCGTCCCACCCGCCCTGGTGGGCCAGCACGGTGACGGCGAGGCTGGACACACCTGCAGTGTTCCACGCCCGGCGGTGGCGGGAACACCCGGCGCCTGGATACGGTTGCAGTTGGCATAGGCGCAGGTGGAGGACCTCTCCGCCGGTCAGCCGCCGAAACCATTCGTTTGAACCAGTAGCCAGGAGATCGCCCGTGCGGGCCCAGGTTGAGCAGACCATCGAGGCGATTCGCCCGGCCATCCAGGCGGACAACGGCGACATCGTGCTGCGCCACGTGGACGAGGACACCGGCGTCGTCACGGTTGAGCTGATCGGCGCCTGCGTGTCGTGTCCTGCCTCGACGGTCACCCTCAAGGCCGGCATCGAACGCATCCTCAAAGACCGGGTGCCCGGCGTGACCGAGGTGCTCAACGCGGGTGACACCCTCAGCATGATCGGCGAAACCGCCGTCTCGCTCTAGCGCAACGTCAGCGTTGACCGGCTGAGATTCGCTCGGCACCGAGCAGTTCGAGAAACGATTGCCGACGGTCATTGGCCTCGGCTACCCACGGCTCGAAGATCAACGTCGGCAGAATCTCGCGGCGCAGCTCGTCGATGGCGATCATGCGGGCCCGTTCGGCGGCCGTCCGATCGACGGGCTCGGGCTCGTGCATGGGCCGGATGCCGCGTGCTCGGCGCATCGCGTCGTCGAGATCGACGAAGGCGCCGTCGAGGTCGAGCGAGAACCGCGACCCGGCCCGGTGGAGCCGCCAGGCTTCAGTGCCCAGCGCTTGCCGGGCGTCATAGGTCGCGGTTGACAGGTTGCTCGGAAGCTTGTCGGCATGAGCTCCGGGCCACAGCGCTTCGGACATCGCCTGCACATCGACCGGGCGACCTCCGGCCAGCGCCAGGATCATCACGAGGTGCTCGGCGCGGCTGGTTCGGAAACTGACGTCGGTTTCGCCTACTCGCACCGATTGCCGGCCGAGGAGCAGCACGCGCAGGGTCGGGCGGCTGGCCCACAACTCGAGATAGGCCGGGTCGTCGGTCGACAGCGCCCGGGCCCGTTCGATGGCTTCGGGGGCCCGCCACGGTTCGGACTGGGCCAGCAGGAACAAGGCCTGCACCAGGACGAAATTGGCGCCCGTCGGGCCGACGATCTCGACCGCTTCGTTGGCCGCCGCGGCCGCCACCTCGTCGTTGCCGCTTCGCAGGTGGGCCTTGCCGGCGGTGATCAGGCATCGGGCCCGTTCGATCGGGTTCTCACTCGTGGGCAGCAACTTCTCCATCAGCAGGATGGCCGCCTCGAGTTCGCCCGAGGTGAGGGCGGCCTCGGCGCGGGCCCGGCGGGCCCGCGCTCCCCACCACGAGTCGCCGATCTCATCGAACACCTTGATGGCGAATCGGCAGTCGGTGTGGGCCCGGCGTGACTGGTACCGCAAGGTCGAGTCGGCTCGGAGCGTGCGCACGATGGCCTCGACCCACACGTTGTCCGACGACGTAGCCAGGTCGACGGCCGCGGCGAAGGCGGTGTCGGCCTCGGCTCGTTGGCCGCGCAGACCGGCGACGCCTCCGAGGCCGGCCGCGGCCAGCGGCCATTCGTAGGGGCTCACTGTCTCGCTGGCAAACGCCGCTTCGGCCAGCTCGAACGACCGTTGGGCCTGGGCGAAATCGCCGCGGTGCACGTGCAGGTAGCCCTGGAAGATCAGTCCGAGTCCCTCACTCCGACCGTGACCACGAGCCCGGGAGGTGCTGATGGCGGTATCGGCCCGCACCAGCGCATCGGGTATGTGACCATCGACGCAGAACGAGCCGTAGGCGAGGAGGGCCAGCGAGAGTTCCTCGATCAGATCGCTGTCGGGATCGAGGTCGAGCGCGCACTTCCACGCACGGGCGGCGCCGGCCACGTCGCCCTGCACCAGCAGAACGTTGCCGCGCACCCACCAAACCATGGCCTCGCCGTCGGACTCGCCGCGATCGGCGAGGGTGGCGGCGGCCGAGTCGAGCAGGGCAAAGGTCAGCTCGGGCCGCTTGGGGACCGAGATGCCGGCCAGCTGACCGACGAGGATCTGGGCGTACGGTCGATCGGTGAGGTCGAGCACGGTGAGCTGGTCGAGGATCGGCATCAGGTTGTCTGCTCGACCGTCGAGCACGATGCGCCGTGCTTCGCGCTCGAGGGCCATCTCCAAGGTTTCGCCGTCGACGACGATGTCGGCGACCAGCTGATCGAGGGTCATCGAACTCATCGGCTCATCAACGTTCGGGCCGGGCTGGCCTCGTCGGCCACGATCACGATGTCGGCGGCCAAGGCGATGAAGCGGAAGCGCGGTCCGTCCCGTCGCAGGCGCCAACCGTCGGGACCCAGGCGACCCCGCACCAGCGAGGTGAGGCTGGTGAGCCGGCTCTTGATCCGTTCGGCATCGTCCTCGTCGGGCCACAGGCGAGCGGCGACGGTCTCCCAGTGGATGCCCGCCTCGCCGGCCTTGACGACCACTTCGGTGAGTCGTTCGCCCTTGGCCCCGAGCGCCAGCACGTCGGCATCGACCCGGAAGACCGGCCGCCGGGTGGCACTCAGCTCGACGACGAGTCGTGGTCGTCGCTGCCAGAGTCGATCGAACGCCACGTCGTCGCTGGTGTGGGCGTAGGCCTGTTCGAGCGCCGCCGACGCCTTGGTCGGGTCGACCTCGGCCCGTTCGAGCAGTGCTTCGACGGCCCAGAGATCGGCGCCCTCGGTGAGGAAGGTGGCGACGGCCTCGTCGAGCACGTCGGCGACGACGTCGAGGTCGAGCGCACGTCGGGCCCGGGCCACCAGCAGCAAGGCCTTGGCCCGCAGCAGTGGGTTGCGGGCGGTGGCAGCGATCCGTTCGGCCAGGTCCAGACCCTCGCTGGCCTCCCCCGCCGTGATGAGCGCGGTGGCCAGCGCTCGGTCGACCAGTTGGCGGGCGAACCAGTGGTGGTCGTCCGCTCCGATGTCTTGGGCTGCCTGTCGCGCATCGGCCAGCAGGTCGCCGGCGACCTGACCGCTCAGGTCGAGGGCCGGCATGGCTCGGGCGACGGC
>JAYUBX010000165.1:0-4424 GCA_043740665.1 Candidatus Neomicrothrix sp. | reverse complement strand
CGTAGATCGGGACGCGACCCGAGGCGAGCCGGGGCGCCGGCTGTCCGAGCCCGACCCGCCAGCTCAGCTGATGGCGATGCTCTCGCCGCTCACCAGTCGACCGACGAGGGCGATCTTGGCCTCGAACTCGCTGTCACTCAGCACGCCGGCGCGATGCAGGTCGGCCAGCTTGCGCAGCAGGTCAGCCTCGTTGATCCGCTGACGATTGCCGATGGACAGTTGAGCCGATGGGACGACATCGGGGACCGTTGACGGGGCGACATCGGGGCTCACGGTGCTGTCTCGGGGCTGGGGCGGCCGCCCGTTGCGGGTCTGGCGATGGATCAGCGCCCGGGCTTGATCGGCCTGCTCGGGTTTGATGCCTCGGGTCACGATGGTCTCGCTGGCGCTCTCGACCGACAGCACCGCGCCGGTGAACTTGCGCTGGATCACCACGTCGACGATGTCATCGCCGCGCAAGGTCTGGCGCACCCGGTCGGTGCGGTCGCGCCGCTCGACTCGGTCGGCGAAGACGAGCAGCCGGTCGCCGAGGTGATCGATCTCGGCACCGAGGGGCGAGGTGCGCAACTCGATCAGTGGGATCTCGGGCGGGTTCGACGGCGGGTCTGGCGCCGATGTGGCCGGTCGGGCCGGGCCCCGGGGCGGTGCGGATGGAGCAGCCGGCCCGACGGGCGGCCGCGACGCAGTCGAGGTCGCCTCGGTCAGGGTGTCCTGCACCGCCGATCGGGCCGCCGCGGTGGCCCGGGGTTCGGGAGCCGGCTCGGGTGCACGCGGGGCCGTCGTCTCGGACTCGTCGGCCTCGGCCAGCAGCCTGAGCGCTCGACTGGCTGCCATGAAGCGGGCCGGGGCCTGGGCGATGGCGTCCTGGCGCGAGGCGGCATCGCGCTGGCGGATCTGATCGTCCGAGTCGGTGGGACGAGGATACTGGGCGGCGGCTCGGCTCGATGCCTGCTCGACGCTGCGGGGTGGTCGCTGGTCGGCTGGCACCGGCGGCTCGGGCGCGAGTTCCGGGGCCGCAACCGGCACCGGTACCGGTACCGGTGGGGTCACGGGTGCCGGCGGGGTCGGTGCCGCGGGCAACTGGTCGATCTCGATCGGTGTCGGCTCGAAGACCGGCGGCGCCGTCACGACCGCGGCGGTTTCGGCAGGGGGGTACCACTTGCCGTCGGCGGCGAGCCACCATCCGGCTTGCGGCGGGTGATCGCCCTCGACCGGCGGATACCACTTGCCGTTGGCCGCCAACCACCATCCGGGCGCGGGGGGCTGCTCGGACTCCTTCGGCGGATACCACTTGCCGTCGGAGGCCTGCCACCAGCCCGGGCCCTGAGAGACGTCACTCAACTCGCTGGTCGCTCCTCACCTTGTTTCGACCAAACAAGGGTACAAGTCGTGACGCGACGATGCCTCTGGGGTCGCCCGAACCCGAATCTTCAGCCAGCAGGACCGACACCATGCTCCTCTCGTCCCCTTGTCTTTCGGTTCGGTGTACCCCGCAGTTAAGGCTGTTTGTGCCGTGCGGCACCCTCTTTCTGATCGAGCCCTGCCGCTTTTTGATCCCGCCCCGCGGCGCCGGCGATGATCGCAGCCGTGAGCTGGTCGATCGAGGTCATCACGTTCAGGCCATCGTGGTCTCGGAGCCAGGCGTCGTTGCGCCGGTGCAGTTCGTTCTCGACATCGAATCGATTGAGTACGACGATCAGGTCGAGGTCGTCACGGGTGGTGGTCAGCGGCTCGATGGCGGTCATCGTGAGCCGGATGCTGTTGATGGTGCCGAGCTCGGCATCGGCGACCAGCACCACCACCTCGGGCATCAAGGCCGCCATCAGCGTCACCGCATCGCCGTCGTCGTCGGCGGCCAGAGGCGACCGCACCCCACCGGCGGACTCGACGAGACCCAGGTCGATCTTGTCCGGCCAGACCGTCTCGGCGATCAGATCGCGGATCGTGAACGGGGGTCGGCCGAGCACCTCGGCGGCCATGGGCGGCGCCATCGGAACCTCGTACCACCGGTGACGGGGACACACCGAGGTCGGGGCCTCGCCGGTTGCGGCACCCAGGACGTCAGCATCGGTGTGCGGGTCGTCGGGGCCGAAGGACTGGGCCGGCTTACGGGCGGCCACCGTCAGGCCCTGCTGTCGCAGCGCCTGCAACGCGGCGGCGGCGACCCACGTCTTGCCCACGTCGGTGCCGGTGCCGATCACGACGATCAACTGATCGGGTCGCGGGGCACTCATCGGACAGCGTGCAGGTCGGTCAGAGCGACGGCCAGGGCGTCGACGTGCTCGGGTTCGTGAGCGGCCGAGAGGGCGATCCGCAGTCGTGACGTGCCGGCGGGGACCGTGGGCGGCCGGATCGCCGGCACCAGCAGACCCCGCTCGAGCAGGGCATCCGACAGGGCCACCGCGTCCCGCTCGTCGCCGACCACGACCGGGATGATGGGCGAGGGGTGGCCGGGTGCCACGCGCTCGATGTGGGACCGCAATCGGGCCCGCAGCTCGTCGCCCTCGGCGGAGTGGACGACGCCGAGGGCGGCCAGGGCGGCGGCGGTGTCAGCGGGCGTCGACGCCGTCGTGAAGATGAACGGCCGCGCCATGTTGACCAGCAAGTTGATGTACGACCGCGGTCCAGTGACGTATCCGCCCAGTGAGCCGAGCGTCTTCGACAGCGTGCTCACGCACAGCGCGTCGACACCGTCGAGGTCGGGGTTCGGCCCGAGCACGGCATGGGCCTCGTCCAACACCAGCAGGGCCCCGTGGCGCCGGCCGAGCTCGACGATCTCGGCCACGGGGGCCACGTCACCGTCCATCGAGAACACGGTGTCGGTGGCGATCACCGGGCGGGCGACGCCATCGGCCCGGGCCCGGTCGAGCAGGTGGGCGAGGTGCTCGGCGTCGCCGTGGCGGTAGATCGCGACATCGGCTCGGGCCATGCGGGTGCCGTCGATGATCGAGGCGTGGTTGAGCTCGTCGGACATGACCCGCGTGCCCGGACCACCAAAGGTGGCGAGCACCGACAGGTTGGCGGCGAACCCAGTGGGAAAGAGCAGAGCCGCCTCGTGACCCTGCGCCGCGGCCAGTGCATCTTCGAGGTCGTGGTGCACCGGCCGCGAGCCGACCACCAACCGAGCGGCCCCCGAGCCGGTCCCCCAGCGATCGACGGCCGCCACCGCCGCCGCCTTGACCTCCGGATGTTGGGTGAGGCCGAGATAGTCGTTCGAGGCGAACGACACGACCGGACGTCCCGACCCCGACCCGTCGATCAGGATGCCTTCGGGACCGGCGGCGTCGAAGGTCCGTACCGAACGCCATTGCCCGGCCCGGTCGATGGCGGCGCGGCGTCCGTCGACCCAGCCCGACCAGGCCGAGTCGGACGGACGTGAAGCATTGGATGAACGCGAAGTCGGTTCGGTCGAGTGGTCGGGCACGGTCACGCCTTCTCTCGGGTACGGACTGACGCTTGTCGGTCGCGCCAGGCTTCGATCTCGACCCCCATGGGGGTCGAGGGCGGTCCGTCGACGAACGGCCAGAGCTCCTCGGCCAGCCGGCGCCAGTTGGCGGTGGCGTTGAGCTCGCCGAAGATGGCGTAGAGGCCCAGGTTGATGCGCTGGATGATCACCATGAACGGCGGCACATTGGCGGCGCGCATGATCTCGCCGTACGGGCCGCCGGTGTCGAAGAACCGGCGCACCGTCTCGGACGCGTACGCCGACGTGATGGTGTACGGACTGTCGTCGAGGACGAAGTCGTAGAAGTGGCCGAGGTAGTCGACGATCTCGTCATCGGTGAACGGCATGCCCGGCTTCAGCAGGTTGATGTCCTCGATGATCCGTCGAAAGGCGGCGGGGTCGTGGTCGATCACCATGGCCTTGATCATCTCGCCGAAGACGTCGATTTCGGGGCCGCTGAAGTGCTTCACCAGACCGAAGTCGAGGAAGGTGACGTGCCCGTCGGGGCGGAACAGGTAGTTGCCGGGGTGAGGATCTCCGTTGAACACGTGCAGCCGGTAGAGGCTGCCGAAGGCGAACCGGTAGATCGTCTCCGACGCCAGGTTGCGCTGGTGCTGGTCCCAGGTCACGACCTGGTCGAGGGCGACTCCCGAGGCCAGGTCGGTGGTGAGCACGCGCCCGGTCGAATAGCGCGGGTGCACACGAGGCACGTGGATCGTGGGATGGCCGTCGTAGTAGTCGGCGAAGAGCTGCTGGTTGGCGGCCTCGTTGCGGTAGTCGAGCTCCTCGACCAGCCGGTCGCGCAGCTCGGCCACCAGCGGCTTGTGGTCGAGGCCCGGAAAGATCTGGGCCATCCCCGCGAAGATCAGGCCGACGTTGTCGAGGTCGGCCCCCATCGCCTGTTCGACCCCGGGGTACTGCACCTTCACCGCCACGGCTTGACCCTCATGGGTGATCGCTCGGTGAACCTGACCGATCG
>JAYUBX010000164.1:0-3355 GCA_043740665.1 Candidatus Neomicrothrix sp. | reverse complement strand
TGGCGGTGATCAGGGAGTGCTGGTGGGGGTGGCGCCACCCGCGTTGCCGAGCAGTTGCTGCAGCTGCTCAGGGCTCAGCGACGTGGTCGTCGACGCGTTCGGGTCGGCGGTGGACGTGGTCGACGTGGCGCCGCCCGGCGCGATCACCGTGCCGTTGTCCTTGTCCCAGCTGCCCCACTGCGGGTCGACGACGACGGTGGCAATCTTGGCCGCCCGGTTGATCCAGTCCTTGAACGCCGCCTTCATGGCGGTCGGCACACCGGTGGTCAGTTGCGGCTTGGCCTGCTCGAAGGTGAGATCACCGCGGCTGCGCACCAGCAGCAGGGCGTACCCGAAGCTGGTCTTGATCGGCACACCGACCGCGCCAGCGGGCTGCGCGGCGATCGCCGCGTCGACCTCGGGCTGCTGCTGGGCGTAGCTGCCCACCGGGGCGCACCCCAGGTCGCCGCCGTTGGCCCCGGTCGTCTTGTCGTCCGAACTGGCCTGGGCAACGGTGGCGAAGTCGGTGGCTTTGGTGATCTTGGGCACCAGCGCCTGGGCCTTGGTCAATGCGGCCGCCGAGGTGGCCGCGCTGGGTGCGGTGAAGCTGCCGGTGGTGGGATCCTGCACCCGGCCATCGATGATGATGACGCTGACGCAAGCCTGGTTCTTATAGGTGTCACCTCCGGCGGCGAATGCCGTCTTGAGGGCCTCGTCGGTCGACAGCTCGGTGGTGAGCTGGTTCTGAATGGCCAGGATGTCGGCCACCCCTTCGATCAGGGTGTTCTTGAACGAGCCGAGATCGTCGAGCGTCTTCTGGCCGGTGCCGTCACTGGTCTGCTTCCCGGTCTGCGGGTCGGTCGTCTGGCCCCCGAGATCATTGGCCAGCACCTGCTGCGCTTTGGCCCGGTCATCGTCGCTAACGGTCAGCCCGCGTTTGGCGACCTCCGTTGCGGCGAGGGCGAAGGTGACCTGCTGGTTGAGCACCTGGGTGGTGAACGCGGTGCTGAAGTTGTTCGGGGTCGTGGTGGTCGTGAGCGTCTGGCCCTGCTGATCGGTCAGGGCGACCTTCACGTAGTTGGGATCGGCCTGGATCTCGCGCAATTGCGTCTGGAACTGCTTGTTGCTGAGACTGGTGCCGTCCACGACCAACGCGTTGCCGCTGATCGAGCCGGAGGACGACGAGCAACTCGACAACCCGAGCACAACGACGCTGCCCACGGCGACGACAGCCAGAACGGATGGCCAGCGGAAAAATGAGGTCGAACGAAGTCGGGTCACGAGGAGCGACAGCCTAGGGAACCGCCGCGCGCCGGGCCAGTCACCCACTGGCTCCGCTCTCGGCGGCGACGGGATCCGGAATCAGTTCCTGCAGGGCCGCGATCACCGTGGCGGCGCTGTCGGCCGCCGCCTTCACCGGCAGCTGCAGCTGGCCGCTGTCCTCCTTGTAGACCGTGTCCGTGTACAGCCGCTTCAACCGGATCACCTTGCTGGTGGCCAACACGACGGGCGCAATGCGGGCCAGGTAGCGCGGTCCGCCAAAGCCTGGCCCCTTGACGACGCTCACCTCGCGCACGCCGGTGCGCACGCACTCGGCCCGCAGTCGAGCCACCTCGAGCAAGGCTTCGGCCTCGGGCGGAACCGGGCCGTACCGGTCGAGCCACTCGGCCTGGATGTCGCCCACCTCGGCCGGCGTGGTGACTGCGGCCAGGCGCCGGTACGCCTCGAGTCGCAACTCTTCCTTGGTGACGTAGTCCGGCGGCAGGTTGGCGTCGAGAGGAAGCTCGAGCTTGATCTCGGCCGGTATGCGCACCTCTTCGCCCTTGAGCTCGGCGACCGCTTCGGTGACCATCTGGCAGTAGAGGTCATAGCCCACCGCCGCGATGTGACCCGACTGGCCGGTGCCGAGCAGGTTGCCGGCGCCGCGGATCTCAAGGTCGCGCATGGCGATCTTGAAGCCCGACCCCAGTTCGGTGGCCTCGCCGATGGTTTTGAGTCGCTCGTAGGCCTCCTCGCTGAGGGCCTTGTCGGGCGGCACGAACAGGTAGGCATACGCCCGCGAGCCCGAGCGCCCGACCCGACCTCGCAACTGGTGCATCTGTCCCAAGCCCAGCAGGTCGGCCCGATCGACGACGAGCGTGTTGACGGTGGGCATGTCGATGCCGGATTCGATGATGGTCGTGCACACCAGCACGTCGTACTCGCCTTCCCAGAAGTCGAGCACGACCCGCTCGAGCGAACCCTCGTCGAGCTGACCGTGGGCGATCGCCACCCGAGCCTCGGGCACCAGGTCGCGAAGTTCGTTGGCCACCTTCTCGATGTCCTGCACGCGGTTGTGCACGAAGAACACTTGACCCTCACGCAGCAACTCCCGTCGGATCGCCTCGCCGACGGCACGATCGTCGTACTCGCCGACGTAGGTCAGGATCGGCTGGCGTTCAGCCGGCGGGGTGTTGAGCAGGGTGAGATCACGGATGCCGGTGAGGCTCATCTCGAGCGTGCGCGGGATGGGTGTCGCGGTCAGCGTCAACACGTCGACGTCGGCCCGGATCTGCTTGATCGACTCCTTGTGGCTGACGCCGAACCGCTGCTCTTCGTCGACGACCAACAAGCCGAGATCCTTGTAGACGATGTCGGCCGAGAGCAGCCGGTGGGTGCCGATCACCACGTCGACCTCGCCCCGGCCGACTCCTTCGATCACCTTGCGGGCCTGCGCGGTGGTCAAGAAACGGCTCAGCACCTCGACCCGCACGGGATAGCCCGCGAAGCGCTCGCTGAATGTCTGGAAGTGCTGCTGGGCCAGCAACGTCGTCGGCACCAGCACCGCGGCCTGCTTGCCGTCCTGCACCGCCTTGAACACGGCTCGCAGGGCGACCTCGGTCTTGCCGAACCCGACGTCGCCGCACACCAGGCGGTCCATTGGCACCGACGACTCCATGTCGGCCTTGACCTCGTCGATGGCCGTCTTCTGGTCGGGTGTCGGCTCGTACGGGAACGCCTCTTCCAGCTCACGCTGCCAGGGCGAGTCGGTGGCGAACGCGTGCCCCGGCGTGTGCACACGGGTCTGGTAGAGCACGACCAGTTCCTGGGCGATCTCGGCCACCGCCGAGCGCACCTTGGCCTTGGCTTTCTGCCATTCGCCGCCGCCCATGCGGCTGAGCGTCGGCGACTCCCCACCCGTGTAGTGGCGCACGGCGTCGATCTGGTCCGACGGCACGTACAGCTTGTCGTCGCCCCGATATTCGAGCAGGAGGTAGTCGCGGTCGACGCCACCGATCGCTGGCCAGTGCGCCCAACGCGTCGTAAGCACGGCGGCGCGACAGCCGCTGCTCCACGGCATCGGCCGGTTCCAGGCGCAGCGCCTGGGCGGCGTAGT
>JAYUBX010000163.1:0-3153 GCA_043740665.1 Candidatus Neomicrothrix sp. | reverse complement strand
TCGTCGTCGGTTCGACCGCCGCGACGACCGGTGTCGGCGACGAGCTGAACAGCGTGACCGCCAACACGGCGATGACCGCCGCTACGACGGCGGCGGCACCGACGGCGGCGGCCAGACGGCCCCGGCGATGGGTTGATCGGCCAGCCGTCGCTGGCCCGGGAGTCGATTGACCGGGAGTCAGTGGTTCGGCCATGAACCGACCATGGTAGCGATGACCGTCGCCATGGCGGGATCAGGATGTCTGGCGGTGAGGCAGAATCAACTGGTCGAGCTGGTCGAGGGTCGCTCGCACGATGGCCAGGCGTTGGCCCGACTCGGCGTCGGCGTACTGCATCTGGTCGGCCGTCGGAGCCGGAGGGCCGATGCGCAGGGTACGCGAGGTGCGCAGAGCGGCGAGATAGTCGGCTGTGGCCTGGCCCAGGCCGCCGAGAGCGCCGCGCACGACATCGTCGGGCACCCCGTCGGCCGACAGCGCCTGGATCTGGTTGGCGAAGGTTTGGACTCGCTGTTCGATCGTGCCCCAATGGGCGACCTGCTGCTGTGGATCAGTCCCAGCCGGACCGGCGGTGCCGAGGTCGACCAGGGACCGACCGTCATGCAGGAGCGCATCGGCGCGGGTCCACCAGCCGGCTCGCTGCGAGCGACTGCGAAGGGCGACGATCAGCACGAGCACCAGCACTGCGGCCAGGGCGCCGAACGCCAACCAGGGGATGTCCTTCTGCTTCTCATCGACCAGCGCGGGATCGAGCGTCGAGCTCGATGTCGTGCTCGCCGTTTCGCTCGTCGTGGACTGCTTGGGTGTGGTGGTGGTGCGGCTCTCGGTGGTCGTCGTCGACCGAGACGTCGTCGTGGTGGCGGCCGGTGCCGTCGTGGTGGATGCCGGCGCGGTCGAGGTCGTCGATGCGCCGCCTGTCGTGGTCGTCGTCTGGCCCGACGTGGTGGTGGTCGTGGCTTTGGCGGTGGTCGTGGTCTCGGGCTTTCGATCCGTGGTGGTGGTCGCCGCGCCGATCGTGGTCGTCGTGGTGGAGCGGTCGGGCACCGTGACGGACGATCCCGATCCGGATCCGCTCGAGCAGCCGGCGGCGAGCACGAGCAGCAGCGCGACGCCCGCAAGGGCTCGGGGCAGCAGCGGACGAGAAGCGGTAGAGCGTGGAGACAAGTGGGTGATCCTTGAGATCTGACGGACCGTCAGGGCGGGGGAGGACGGCTAGCGTTCGGACGATTGACGCCGCCTCACCCTAGGTGAGCGCACCGATCGCTTCGGGGACGAGATGGGGGAGACGATGCCGCAACCGACGACGCCGCAATCGACAGCGGGTGGGCCGGCTTACGCCGGCTTCGAAGGTCGGGTGGGCCGCACGTTCGCCGGGTCGCAGGGCTGGTGGCCCGAGCGCACCGCGGCGCCCGCCGGTGCGCCCAACGTGGTGGTGATGATGGCGGACGATCTGGGGTTCGCCGATCTGGGCTGCTTCGGGTCCGAGATCGCCACGCCGCACCTCGATGCGCTGGCCGCCGGCGGGCTGCGCTACACGAACTTCCACGCCACACCGATGTGCTCGCCCAGCCGAGCGTCGCTGCTGACGGGGGTCAACCACCACCTCGCCGGGTTCGGCACCGTCGCCCACGCCGACGTCGGATTTCCTGGCTACACCATGGAGCTACCGGCCGACACGGCCACGCTGCCCGAGATCCTTCGCGACAACGGCTACGCCACCATGATGGTCGGCAAGTGGCATCTGGCCAAGGATTCGGACTGCTCGGCAGCCGGTCCGCAGCACTCGTGGCCGTGCCAGCGCGGGTTCGATCGGTTCTACGGCTTTCTCGATGCGTTCACCAACCTGCATCAGCCCCATCGGCTGACCCACGACAACCACCAGGTCGAGATCGACCAGTACCCGGACGACTACTACCTGACCGACGACCTGACCGATCGGGCGACGTCGATGATCCGTGAGCGCAAAGCGTCGAATCCCGAGCAGCCCTTCCTGCTGTACTTCGCGCACGGGGCGGTCCACGCCCCGCTACAGGCCGTGCCGACCGACATCGAGCGGTACCGAGGCCTGTACGACGGGGGATGGGATGCCCTGCGGCAGGCGCGTTACGAGCGGCAACTCGAGATGGGGGTGATCCCCGAGGGCACACCACTGGCGCCCCGAAACACCGAGGCTGGCCACGACGTGCGGCCGTGGGACGACCTCACCGACCGTGAGCGCGAGCTGTTCGCCCGGCACATGGAGGTCTACGCGGCAATGGTCGATCGCATCGATCAGAACGTCGGGCGGCTCACCCGCGCCCTCGACGAACTGGGCGCGCTCGACGACACCATCTTCATCTTCACGTCCGACAACGGCGGGTCACGCGAGGGCGAGGAGGTGGGCACCAGCTCGTACTACGTCCATCTGTTACAGGGCGACGACGTCGATGCGGACCACGCCCGCCTCGACCTGTTGGGCGGGCCGCAGACCACGCCGCACTACCCACGGGGTTGGGCCATGGCGTCGAACACGCCGTTCCGGCTCTACAAGATCAACACGCATGCCGGCGGCCACACGGTGCCGACCATCGTGTCGTGGCCGGCGGGCGAGCGGGATGGGCGCCTCACCGACGCGGGCGGGTTTCGTCGCCAGTACACCCACCTGACCGACGTACTGCCGACCCTGTGTGACCTGATCGGCATCGAGCCACCCGTCGAGCGCGGCGGCGAGCCACTGCTGCCGCGAGCGGGTGCCAGCTTCGCCGCGACCATGGCCGACGCCACAGCCACCAGTTCGCACCACCACACGGTCGAGGAGATGAACGGCCACCGCGGCTACTACGAGGACGGGTGGGAGGTCGTCACGATCCATCAGCCGCTCACCCCGTTCACCGACGACGAGTGGGAGCTGTACGACCTGACTGCCGATCCCATCGAGTTGCACGACCGGTCGGCCGACGAACCCGAGCGCCGCCAGCGGATGATCGAGGCGTGGGAGCGCGAAGCATGGGCGAACCAGATCTATCCCCTCGACGAGGGCAGCTCGATCAAGTATCTGATCCGGCCCCCTCGCAGCGAGATCTATCGCGCGCCGGTCACCATCGTGGCCGGTACGCCGACCCTCGAACGGTGGCGGTCGGTGCAGCTCGTCTGGTTCCGTTCGGTGACCATCACCGCCG
>JAYUBX010000162.1:0-3035 GCA_043740665.1 Candidatus Neomicrothrix sp. | reverse complement strand
ATTGCCAGGTTGGCCGGACGGTGCCCACTGACGGTGATGCGCAGCGAGCTCTGCGGCTCGAGCACCAGCGACCGGTCGAACAGCATGTGCGGCGAGACGGGTGTGAGCACCATGGCCCGATGGGCCGGTGCCACGATCGGGCCACGGGCCGACAGGTTGTACGCGGTCGAGCCGGTGGGGGTGGCGACGATCAGGCCGTCGGCCGCATAGGGCGTGAAGCTCTGTCCGTCGATGCTGACGTCGAGCCGCACGGTATGGCCGAGCGGAGTCTTCTCGAGCACCGCGTCGTTGAGGGCAAGCAGCGGGCCCGACGAGGACTCGCTGCCGGCGCCGAGCATCGAGACGGCCAGCAACATGCGCGATTCGATGACGTAGTCACCCCGCAGAAATCGGTCGAGGGCATCCCACAATCCGGCCGGCTCGACCTCGGTCAAGTAGCCCAGCTGGCCCAGGTTGACGCCGATGACCGGCACGCCGGCGGCGGCCACCAGGTGCACGGCCCGCAGCATCGACCCGTCGCCACCCAGGCTGACGGTGACGTCGAGGCCCGCGGCGAAGTCGACCTCGTCGACACCGTGGTCGGCCAGACCGGCGCCGATCGCATCGGACCGCGGCAGGCGAACATGGTGACCGTCCGCCTCGAGTCGGCGCGTCGCGTCGACGGCCAGGACGGCAGCTTCGGGGCGCTGATGGTGCAAGACCAGCCCGAAGGTGGCCATCTACGCCGGCCGTTCGGTGTCGCCGACTGCGTCGATGGCCGCAGCGATGGCAGCGCCGAGGTCGATCGATCGATCGCCCCGACGAGCGTGAACGAGAAATTCGACATTGCCGTCCGTACCTCTGATCGGCGACATCATGACCCCCATGATGGCGGCTCCCCGCTCGTCGAACGCGGACGTGACCGCAACCAGCACGTCGCGCCAGACGTCGGGGTCGCTGACGATGCCCTTGCGGCGGGCGACAACCTCGCGTCCGGCCTCGAACTGGGGCTTGACCAGGCTCACGATCTGACCGGCCGGCACCAGCACCCCCAACAGCGCATCGAGCACGGTGCGCAGCGAGATGAACGACAGATCGGCGGTCACCAGATCGACCGGCTCGCCGATTTGCTCGAGGTCGATGGACCGCACGTTGGTGCGATCGATCACCCGCACCCGAGGGTTGCGGGCCACCCGCTCGTGCAACTGGCCGTAGCCGACGTCGACGGCGATGACCTCGCCGACACCTCGCTGCAGCAGGCAGTCGGTGAACCCGCCGGTCGACGCCCCGGCGTCGAGCACCCGAAGTCCGGTTACGTCGACCTCGAATTGATCGAGGGCACCATCGAGCTTGGCCCCGGCGCGGCTCACGAAGCGAGGCCCGGGACCCTGCAGCACGATCGCCTCGCCCGGACCCACCAGTCGAGCCGCCTTGGCCGCCGGCGCGCCACCAACCAGCACGCGTCCGGAGGAGATGTCCTGCTGGGCGCGTTCGCGGCTCGGCGCCAGTCCCCGGCGCACCAACTCGGCATCCAGACGACGGCGTGCACTCATCGATGCCGACCGGGCGCGACGACCCGACGGGTCAGTTCGTCACGGGCGGGCTGGCCGCCGACTTCTTGGCCGGAGCCTTCTTGGCTGCGGTCTTCGTGGCGGGGGACTTCTTCGCTGCGGCCTTCTTCGCTGCGGCCTTCTTCGCCGGAGCCTTCTTCGCCGGAGCCTTCTTGGCGGGGGCCTTCTTCGCCGCCGTCTTCTTCGCCGCCGTCTTCTTCGCCGCCGTCTTCTTCGCCGGAGCCTTCGCTGCCGGAGCCTTCGCTGCCGGAGCCTTCGCAGCCCGAGCCGGACCACCGCTCAGCTTCACCAGTCGGCGTTCGAGCTGCTCGATATCGCTGCGGATGATCGAGACCTGGGCCCGCAGTTCCTTGTCGATCGACTCGACCAATCGCTCGCTGGTCGTCTTCAGGTTGTCCGACGCTCGGTTGATCTGGCCCAACACCTGCTCGAGGGCGTCCTGCGCCTTCTGGACGGCGTCGGAACCGGCGTCACGCGAACGGGAGAGGAAGTCGTTGTCAGCCACGACGTGAACCCTACGGGAGCCGGTGACCCGACACCAGGGTCAGCTCACCAAGCCCCTTCAGCCTCCCTGCCAGGATCACGAAGAGTCGCAGCACCATTGACAAATCGGTTTGGTGTGTTGTGCCGGAGGTCGTGACATCCACGTGCTTCACGACGCGACGATGGCCGTTCGTCCTCGTCCTCGTCGTCATGACAACTCTCGCCCTCTCGTGCGGGACGACGACAGGGCAGACCACCACAGGGGAACCCCAGAGCCCAGAGGTCCCCACCTTGTCGCCGGCTCCACCATCATGGGTTCCCGACCGGTCGTTCGACATGAAAGCCTTCCGGCCGCTAGCACCCGATGGCTGGCACTACTCCCACACGTTCACCCAGGACGGAATGATCCTCATCTCGTACGAATCCGACCTACAGGACCAGAAGGACCTGACCGGCCGAGCGACTGGTCGGACGCTGAACATCAACCTGATCGATGCCCAGAACACCCAGTTCGCTCGCACCGACCGCCAAGCGCTGCTGGACGAGTACCTCGCCTCGCCTGCGATCCCGAACACCTCGAGACGCACCCCATCGCCACCGTCGATCTTGGGACTACCGGCCGCATCATGGGTCGGTTCCAGCGGGCCTCAGCTGACCTCGGTCGTGGTAGTAGCCATCAACCCCACCCAGTTGATCCAGGTCGTCTCATCGGACGAAGCGGGTGAGACATTGTCCAGCGTCACTTCGCAAGTGATCGAGCAGTAGGGCCGAGGGGCTGCCATCAGCGCAGGGCCACGACGTCAAAGTTGCGCGACACATCCAGACTCAATTGTGCCGTACGACCCGCGAGCGGGTTCGGAGCATCCCTCCGCTGGCTACCTGGCGTCGGCCGCGGGCTGGATCGCGGTCAGGACTCCGACAGGACTCGGTCGACCAGACCGGCCAGGTCGGCGACGATCAGATCGGGCTCGGGGTCGACCGGTAGGTCGGCGGCCGAGGTGA
>JAYUBX010000161.1:0-4882 GCA_043740665.1 Candidatus Neomicrothrix sp. | reverse complement strand
GCGACCGACGCCTGCTGAGCCGTTGCCGCCTGGTTGGCAGCAACCTGTTGCTGTGCGGCCATGGCCTGGGCGTTGGCGCTGAGCTGGTTGGCCTGATCGATCGCGCCGGGGGCCGCGGCCACCATGCCCTTCATGTCCTTCATCGACTTGAACAGCCCCATCGGGACCTCCTCGGGTTGAGCCGAGGTCATCCCCGGCAGGGCTCAGTGTCCGACGCGTCGCGGGGTGGCGTCGTGAGTAGGCACTACTCATTTGCCGTCGGCCGTCTCGCGACGACGATCCCCAACTGGCAACCGACCGCTCCCCCAGCACCTACGCTCGCCCGATGGCCGGAAACTCGTGGCCGTTGCTCGGCCGAGACGTCGAGTTGGCCCAGCTTGCAACCGCGATGGACGACCCCGAGTGCGGCGGCGTCCTGCTCATCGGCGCGGCTGGGGTGGGCAAGACCCGTCTGGCCAGCCATGCGCTCGAGATGGCGGCCAGCCGCAGGCTGACCGCTGCGTCGGTGCGGGCGACCCGCACGAGCGCCGGCATCCCCTTCGCCGCGCTCGCGCCCCTGCTGCCCGAGCTTGACCTGCCCATCGATGCCACCGCCAGCCTGCTGCGCGCCGCGGCGCAAGCCATCGACGAGCGCCGCGGCGACGGTCCCTTCGTCCTGATGGTCGACGATGCCCAAGATCTCGACAACGCGTCGGTGGCCCTACTCGACCACCTGGTTGCGGTCGGCAGCATGTTCGTGGTCCTGACCGTGCGCAGTGACCAGTCCGAGGCCGGTGCCGCCGAGATCTGGCAGCACGACCACATCGTCCGCATCGATCTGGCCCCGCTGGCCGACGCCGAGGTGCGTGCCCTCGCCACCATCGCCGTGGGAGGACCGCTCGAAGGCATCACCCTGCAGAACCTGGCCACCACCAGCGCCGGCAATGCCCTCTTCCTCCGCGAGCTCATCGAGGGAGGCCTCGAGTCGGGCTCGCTGACCAACCAGTTCGGGTTGTGGCGGCTCGACGGCCCGCTCGTGGGTTCGTCCCGGTTGCAGGATCTGATCGGCCGACGGCTGGCCGGGATGCCGGCCGATCAGCTCGAAGGCCTCGAACTGATCGCCCTGGGCGACCCGATCGAGCTGTCGTTGCTGATCTCGCTGCTACCCCTCGAGATCATCGAGCGCCTCGAGTCACGGGGCATCATCGAAGCCGGCGGCGTGGCCGACGGCCGCATGACCACCGAACTCGAGATCCGATTGGCCCATCCGCTCTACGGCGAGGTCGTCCGGGCCAACCTCTCGCCGCTTCGCCGCACCCGCCTCTGTGCGGCCCTCGCCGACGCCGGTGAGCGGTTCGGCAGCACTCGACCCCACGACGTGCTGCGGGTTGCGGTGTGGCGACTCGACGGAGGTGGTGGAGGTCGACCCGAGAACATGATCCTCGCCGCCACCGCCGCGTTCCGCAGCGAGGCCTACGAGCTGGCGGCGCGCTTGGCCCGAGCCGGGTGGAAGGCCGGTGGCGGCGTCGAAGC
Organism: Candidatus Neomicrothrix sp.; assembly: GCA_043740665.1. GTDB lineage: Bacteria > Actinomycetota > Acidimicrobiia > Acidimicrobiales > Acidimicrobilacustridaceae > UBA4742. Next base: position 3,370 of record JAYUBX010000161.1, on the reverse strand, counting down.
CAGCTATCTGCTCGGGCAATCCCTCGACAAGTTGGGACGCCTGAGCGAGGCCGAATCGGTGCTCGCCGCGGCCAGCCCCGAAGCATCGACCGATCGACAGTGGACCAGCCTGGCTGTCGCCCGTGCGGCGGTGCTGTTCCGTGGCCTGGGCCAAGCCGAACGGGCCGATGAGGTGGTGGCCGAAGCCCTCACCCACATCAGTGATCCGGCATGCGTCCGAGAGCTCGAAGCCCTACGCGGCAACAACCTGCTCTTTACCGGTGCGGTAGCCCGCTCACTCGAGCTGACCCGGCCGCTCCTCGAGCAACCGGGCGATCCGGCGTTCGCCCAAGCCTCGCTCGACGCCGGCACCGCGCTGGCGCTGGCCGGACACACCGCCGAAGCGATCCGCCACTGCGATGCCGCGCTGTCGGCCCGGGTCGATCTCGACGACGAAGCCCAGTTGTCGGCGATGGGCGTCTATGTGGTCGCCCGGTCCCTGGCCCTGGTCGAGGCCGGCGAGTTGGAAGAAGCGGCGGCCACCGCAGAGGCCGGCTATGCCCTCTCGCTCGAACGGGCCAATTCGGACGGTCAGGCCTGGTTCGCCTCGATCCTCGGGCGGGTGCGAATGAGCCAGGGCCGGCTCGCGACCGCCGCCTACCTGTTCCGCGAGGTAGCGGCCCTCTTCGGCGGACTCGGCCATCCCGGCCAACGCTGGGGGCTCGGCGGTCTGGCCCTGGCGGTCGGACAGATGAACGATCGCCAAGCGGGACGGGCCGCCATCGCCGAGCTCGACTCGATCGGGCCGACACTCGTGCAGCTGATGGACGTCGACATCCATCGCGGGCGCGCGTGGGTGGCGGTCGCCGAGGGCGATCTGGCCGGGGCCCACGCGCAACTGTGGAGCGCGGTCGACCTGGCCGAGAACTGGGGGCAGTTCGCCACCGGCTCAGCCGCCTTGCACGACCTGGTTCGCCTCGGTGCCGGACCCGCCGCCGTCCGCCGACTCGAGATCTTCGCGGGTCAGGCCGACGGGCGACTGGTTGCCGCCCGGCTGCGCCATGCCCTGGCCGTCGACACCAGTGACGCTGATCTGGCCGCCGCCGCCGCCGACGATTTCGAGCAACTCGGCGCGCTGCTGTTTGCCGCCGAGGCGGCTTCGCTCGAACGCCACCTAACCCTCGACGACGGTCTGCGCCGTCGGGGCGCCGCCGCCGGCGCCCGGGTCTCGGCGTTGCTCGACCGGTGCGAAGGTGCGGCTACCCCCGGCCTGGCCGAACCGACCGAGGCCGATCGGCTGTCGCGTCGCGAGCGCGAGATCGCCCTGCTGGCCGCATCGGGATCGACCAGTCGCGAGATCGCCGATCGTCTCTACCTGTCGGTGCGCACCGTCGACAATCACCTGCAGCGGGCGTACACCAAACTCGGCGTCACCGGCCGCAGCGAACTCGCCGACACCCTCGACCGCTGACAAAACTCCGAACCTTCCCCGTTTTTGCGCACCCTGGTGCGCAAAAACGCCGAAGGTTGGGGATTTTCGGGGATTCTTTCGGGTTGCGAATTTCAGTACGAGCGGGCGGTGATGGCGATCAGGTCCGGCTCGTCCTCGGCTTCGGGCAGCGAGCCGTCGGGACGCAACAGGCAGCGGACCGTGACGGCCGACTTGGCCAGCTCGTTCTCACCCTCGGGGCCGATGGCCGACCAAGGCACTCGGGCCCATCCGGTCAGGCTGGCCTCTCGCGCCTCGTCGAGGGTCGAGACGTCGACGGTGCGAGCGTCGCGCTGAGCGATGGCATCGGCCAACAGGCTGGTCTGGGCGGCATCGAGCGCGTCGGCAACGGCCGTAGCCACTCCATCGAGCGAGACCGGGCCCTTGTCACCGGTGATGCGGTCGACCAAGGTGACCGACTGCTCGGCCAGGTCGCGGGGTCCGAGCTCGAGCCGTACCGGCACTCCCTTGAGCTCCCAGTCGGTGGCCCGGCGACCGGCCGAGACCTCGACTCGATCGTCGAGCTGCACCCGCAGGCCTGCGGCCCGCAACTCGTCGGCCAGGGCGCCACATCGGGCGATCACCTCGGCATCGTCACGAACGGCCATGACGACGACCTGAATCGGAGCCAGCCGAGGCGGGATCCGCAAACCTCGATCATCGCCGTGGCCCATGATCAGACCACCAACCATGCGGGTCGAGACACCCCAGGACGTGGTCCACGCGTGCTGCTGGACGCCGGCCGAATCGAGGTACTGGATGTCGAACGCCTTGGCGAAGTTCTGGCCCAACTCATGGCTGGTACCCATCTGCAACGCCTTGCCGTCGCCCATCATGGCTTCGCAGGTCATGGTGTTGATGGCCCCGGCGAAGCGTTCTTTGGGGGTCTTGCGACCGACCACAACCGGCATGGCCAGCACGTTGACCATGAAGTCCTCGTACACCTCACGGTGGATACGTTCGGCGTAAACCCGGGCATCGTCGCGGGTGGCGTGGGCGGTGTGGCCCTCCTGCCAGAGGAACTCGCTGGTGCGCAGAAAGAGGCGCGGCCGCAGCTCCCACCGCACCACGTTGGCCCACTGGTTCAGCAACAGGGGCAGGTCGCGGTAGCTCTGGATCCACTTGGCCATGTATTCGCCGATGACGGTTTCGCTGGTGGGACGCACCACGATCGGCTCGTCGAGTTGCTTGCCGCCGGCCACCGTCACGATGGCCAGCTCGGGGCTGAAGCCCTCGACGTGCTCGGCCTCGCGCTTCAGATAGCTCTCGGGGATGAACAGCGGGAAGTACGCGTTCTGCGCCCCCGCCAGCTTGATGCGGGCATCGACCTCGGCCTGCATGCGCTCCCAGATGGCATAGCCGTAAGGCCGGATCACCATGGTGCCCCGAACCGGTCCGTTGTCGGCCAGCTCGGCCTTGTTCAGGACGTCCTGATACCAGCGAGGGAAGTCGTCAGCCTGGGGGGTGAGCACGGGAGACTTGGCCATAGGCCGGCGATGCTAGTGCTGGGTGGGCGAAGGTCCGTTGGGAGAGCTCGGCTCGGAGCCGTAGCCCAGGCGACGGGCCACCGGCGCCGACAACGCCGTCACCAACCACCGCACCGGCGCCGTGAGACCGCGCCATCGATTGTCCTCGGAGATGTGGACCGCGCCCCGCTGCCGCTTGTGGGGGTTGCCGTCCATGCTGTGGCTCTCGCCCAGGTTCACCGTGCGCTCGTCGACGAACGCTTCCTCGATCGGTTCGGCATCGAGACCCAACTCGGCGAGCAGGTCGGTGGTGACCGAACGGGGATCAGCCACCAGATCCTCATAGCGCAGCACCCGAACCGGGGTCTTGAAGCGGCGCAGCACCATCGGCCCGACCGCATTGGCCGAGTCCCACGCCAGTGAGTACCGAACGGCA
>JAYUBX010000160.1:0-1753 GCA_043740665.1 Candidatus Neomicrothrix sp. | reverse complement strand
TCGGGTCGAAGGCCGGATCATGGGCAACCACATGAGCCAACCCGTCGGCCAGCGATGCCGCGGTGGTGACGACACCCGCCGCCTGATCGTCACCGAGTCGGGCACCGGTGACGCCGGCGGCCGCACCCGGTGGCGGCGCGACGCTCGACCCCGATCCGGCACCGCCCGCGCCACCCGACCGGCTCTTTCCGATGAGGTAGATCACCAGCACGACGACGACGACGGCGAAGATGCCACCGAAGATCAGGACGACGAACAGTCCACCGATCGCCGAGCCGGACGAGCTGCCGAAGCCGCCGCCGCTCGAAATGCCGCCCGACGAATGCCCACCGCTGCTACCCCCGCCGCTCGAATGACCGCCGCCGGTGCCACCACCGGCGCGCGTCAGCAGCGATACCGACGCGATGGTGCCGCGATGGACGAGATCGATCAGACCGCCCGGCATGGCCATCAGCTGGTCGGGTCCGACGGGGCGGCATCTGACGGCGCCGATTCGGTCGGCGCCGATTCGGTCGGCGCCGGAACCGCGGCCGCAGGTGCAGGAGGAGCCGGAGCAGGCGGATCCGCAACGGGCTCGGGCGTCGCGGGCGCCGCCGGCGCCGGGGCACTACCGGCGGCCGCCGTGCCACAGCCGGCACAGAACTTGGCACCGGCCGCCATCTCGGTGCCGCAGTTCGAACAGAACTGGGCCGTCGGCAGCGCCGTGCCGCACCCGGCACAGAACTTGGTGCCCGCCGGGCTGACCGTGGCGCAGCTGGCACAGGTGACCGAGGGTCCCGCGGCGACTGCGGCGCCCGCATCGGGTGCGGCAGCTGGTGCGTAGCCGGCTCCGCCACCCGAGAATCCGGGGCCGGGGGGCGGCGTGGGGCCAGCCTGCGCCGGCTGACCCATCTGGCCGCCGATGCCCATGCCCATCCCGATGAACGCGGACTGGGTGCCGGCACCGCCGCCCTTGGCCATTCCTTCGCCCGCACCCAGCAGCGCCTCGCCCTGGGCGTACTGCCCGAAGCTGCCCGCCAGCCGGCTGTAGGCCGTGTCCTTGGCCAAACCCTTGAGCGAGGCTTCGTCATCGTCGGAAAGGTTGATGTTGAAGTTGCCGAGTCGGCTCAGCTCGACGCCGTAGTCGGCCAGCTGGACGTTGCCGGCGACCAGCGTCGCCGATTCGAGATCGGGGGTGTAGGCGGCCAGACCCAGGATCGGCCAACCGTTGCGGACGATCTGCGAGGTCACCTCTGTACGGATCACCTTGAGCAACTGGTTGGCGACCCAACCCGTGACAAGGTCGTTGTCCTCGACGTTGACCGTACCGGTCAGCTTCAGGATCAGCTTGGCCGGGTCGACGACCTTCATGGCGTAGTTGCCGAACACCCGCAACGTCACGATCATCCCGGTCTGGGGATCCTGCACGCTGTCGACCTGACCGCCGAAGGTGAAGCCGTCACCGGCGTACTCGCGCGTGCCGACGAAGTAGATCTCGGTGCGATAGGCGTTGCCGTCGGACGCATGGTCGATCAGGATGCCCAGGAAGGGAATCTCGGTGGCCTCGAGCTGGTGCTGACCCGGCCCGAGCAGGCCGGCCACCTCGCCCTTGGCCAGGAACACGGCGCTCTGGTCGGCATCGACGATGGCCCTTGCGCCCCGACGAATGTTGATGTCGGGCCACTTGAAGACGATCTGACCCTTGGCCGAGTCCGGTTGGGCGATGAACTCGCGACTTACTTCATGATGGATGAATCCCATGGGTTCCTACCTG
>JAYUBX010000159.1:0-3277 GCA_043740665.1 Candidatus Neomicrothrix sp. | reverse complement strand
GTCCTGTGGGCGACGATCACCGACGATCACCGACGACCTCCCAGGGCTGCTCGCCGCTCTCCCTGCGCTGCCGGATTCCGGGCGGTAGACCAGGCCGAGCCGGAGCTACTTCAGGAACTTGCTCGTGGTGTTGTCGGCCAGCACCTTGCCGTTGGTCTGACAGGTGGCGCAGTAGTTCACCGTGTAGCGGGTGTACTCGACCTCGCGGACGACGTCGCCGCACACCGGACAGATCTCACCGGCGCGATGGTGGACGGAACCCGGTCGTTCCTTCGACGAGCTCATGTCGTCGCGTCCGCGTTCGTAGGCGAGCGACTCGTCGATGCACCCATGGATCGCATCGGCCAGTCGGGCGATCTCGTCGGCGGTGAGCTTCTTGGCGTTGGCGAACGGCGACAGCCGGGCCTGATGACAGATCTCGTTGGCCAGCCGCCGCCCGATGCCGGCGATCGCCCGTTGGTCTCGCAGCAGCCCGTGCAGACGCATCGAGTGGGCGGCGCAGATGACGGTGAGTGCGGCGGCATCGATCGTGTCGGTATCGGGGCCGAGCCTGGCTATGGGCTGTTGGGACTCGAGGTCACCCTCGACCACCCAGACGCCGGCGCGCTTCTCGGTACCGGCTTCGGTGAATAGCAGCGCAGTGCCGTCGTCGAAGACCCATCGGGCCAGCCCGCCCCGAGGCTTGGCCGACTGCTTCTCGTCGGGCTTCAGTCGACCACCCTGCATCAGGTGCACGACGAAGGTGACCGTCTCGAAATCGAGCAGCAGGTACTTGCCCCGGCGGCTGACTCCGGTCAGGGGATGACCGACGGCCGCTTCGGGCGCTGGCGCGTAGGTCTTGAGGGCGGTGAAGGCGATGGGGCGAAACCCGGCGAGCACCCGGCCCCCGAAGTCGCGCGTGAGACGCTCGGCGTGCGCTTGGATCTCTGGGAGCTCAGGCATCGGGGTTCGTCATCGGTAGGTTGTGGCCTGGCGAGCGGACGCGAAGATGTCGTCGAGCGACGCGAGGGCATCGTGGCGTTCGAGCAGCACGCGCACATCGCCGCCGACCCGCAGGCGACCGGTCATGAACGCCGCCTGGGCGCTCAGCTCGCCGTGATGGATAGCCGCTGCCGTGGCCTGATCCTGGGTGAAGGTGATCGTGGCCGATTCGTGGCGGCCCGCCGCGACGGCCACCGATCCCTCGCCGACGGTGACCGACCACGCCACCTCGCCGCCGCGCTCGTCGGTCACGATCTGTTGCAACGTGAAGCGGGCGCCGTCGGGACCGGGATGGGCATCGGCCGCGGCGACCAGGTCATCGAGCCACTCGGGACTCAGGAAGCGCGCCATGGGTCCACGGTACCGGCCTCGCCGCCGCCGGTTTCGCCACATCGGCCGAAGTAGTGTCCGTCGCCATGCGACCCATCGGCAGCGGCGAGAAGGTGTTCGACCATGCTCCGGTGCGGGGACGGTGGAAGGCGATGGAGAGCCCGGCCGACGTGCTCGACCTGATGGACAACGGAGCCGACGGCATCATCGCCCTCGTACGCGATGCCGGGGCCACGTTCTTGTCGCCGATCTTCCACGAGCTGACCGGGGTGGTGTGCACGGGCGGCACCAGTCGCAGCCACATCGGCATCGTCAGTCGCGAGTTCCAGGTGCCGTGCATCATGACGTGCGTGCTCGACGAGGTGCCCGTCGACGGCGCCGAAGTCGAGCTCGACTGCTCAGGCCCGACGGGGGTGCTCCGTGGCTGATCGCGCTGCCGAGATCGCGGCGATGAACCCTGATGAGATCCGTGTCGCCGCTGATCGCCTGATCGCCTATCACAGCCCGATTTCCCGCGAGCTGACCGCCCAGCGCACCTCGTACGCCTCGCAGCTGATCCCCGTCACGGCGTACATCCTGGTGGGTTGCTGCGAGGCCTTCCTGCGCTACCCGGAGATGATGCGCCGCATCGATGCGGCCATGCCGGTCGAGGAGATCGTCCGCGCCGGGGGTCGACCGGGCACCGAGATCAACTCGGTCCACCTGTGGTCGATCGCCAACTTCTGGCTCACGGGCCGCAAGGTCATGGCTGCGATGGATCCGTCGCTCGACGATCCTGTCGCCGCTCTGACCGTTCTCGATTTCTGGCAGCGAGCGGCCCTCGCCTATCGAGGCGACGGCACCTTGCAGGCATGGGACACGGGATCGTGTCGACCCTTCGGTGAAGACGTCGTGGCGATGCTGCTCGCCGGCGTGGTCGACGTCAGCGACCCGGATGAACGGCTGCGCCTGTCGCGGTTCAACGCCACGTTGGTCAACCATCTCTTCCTGCTGTGGTTCGACACGCGTTCGGGCATCGCCGACACCGGCCCCTACCCGTTGCCGGACGGCCGGGTGTTGCTGGTCCGCGAGTTCACCAAGTTGGCCGAGAGTGACTTCTGGTGGTCGGGCGTGGCCGCCGACATTCCCTACCGCACGCTGACCGTCGCGTTGGTGCTCGATGGGGTCGACGTCCAGGCCACCGATTTCGGATCCAGCAACACCACGCCTGAGGACTACCTGGACCACCTGGTCGGCTTCGGCCTGTTCACGACCGATACCGCCGACGGATCGTTGGTGGCGGTGCCGCTCGAGCAGATCGACGAACTGGTCGCCACTGTGCGCCGGGTGCAGGCAAATCACTACCGAGCCATCGCCGCCATGAGTCGCGACGAGATGATCCGCTGCGGCGCCTACGTCTACTTCACCTTCCTGCGTCCGTTCGCCGAGATCGCCGGCATCGCCGACGAGCTCGATTGGCAGGTGCCGCTCGACGTGCCGGCGCCGTTGGTCGAGCTGTTGTCGTCGGTCAACGGCGAGGACGTCCCCTTCGACCCCGAGGCGGAGTACTACCTGCCGCTGGCCTAGCTCTGCCCGCAGCCCGACCGTCCCAACCCGAGAGCGAGGATCCCGCATGACGCTGGCCCACAAGATCCAAGGCGAGTCGATGCAGATGATCGTCTTCCAGCTCAACGAAGGTCAGCGGGTCTACTGCGAGGCCGGCAAGTTTCTCTGGAAGACGGTGAACGTGACCATGGAGACGCGCCTGGGCAAAGGCGACGCCACCCAGGATCAACCGGCCGCGCCCGGCATGGGAGGGCTGCTCAACAAGGCGCTCCAGACGGGTGTCGACATGGGTAAGCGCCACCTCGCCGGCGAGAGCATGGCCTTCCAGCACTTCACCGCCACGGGTGGTTCGGGCCTGGTGAGCTTCGCCGGGGTGCTGCCGGGCCACATGCGAGTGTTCGAACTCGACGGCACGGCGGGC
>JAYUBX010000158.1:0-16040 GCA_043740665.1 Candidatus Neomicrothrix sp. | reverse complement strand
ACCGCTGACCGCCGCCCTCGACGCCCAGGGACTGCGAGAACTGCACGACGAGATCGAGGTGCCACTGGTCCGGGTGCTCGCCCGCATGGAGTCCATCGGAATCGCTGTCGACATCGAGCAGTTGCAGGCGCTCAACGACCAGATGGCGGCCGAGTGCGCCACCCTCACCGACCAGATCTGGAGCGACGCTGGCGAGCAGTTCAATGTGAACTCGACCCCGCAGTTGCGCACCGTCCTGTTCGACCAGCTGGGCCTGGCGCCGCAGAAGAAGACCAAGACCGGCTTCTCGACCGACGCCTCGTCGCTCGAGAAGCTGGTCGGCCAGCACCCCATCATCGAGCACCTGCTGCGCTATCGCGAGGTCGAGAAGCTCCGTTCGACCTATGGCGTCGGGCTGCTCGCCGAGGTGGCGCCTGACGGTCGCATCCACGCCACGTTTCACCAGACCGTGGCCCGCACCGGGCGGCTCAGCTCGGATGCGCCGAACCTGCACAACATCCCCGTGCGCAGCGAGGTCGGCCGGGGGTTCCGGGCTGCCTTCGTGCCGGGGCCGGGCCTCGAGTTCCTGGTGGCCGACTACAACCAGATCGAGTTGCGCTGCATTGCCCACTTGGCCGATGACCCTGGGCTGATCGCCGCCTTCGAATCCGACACCGACATCCACACCGAGACGGCGGCGCGCATCTTCGGTGTCGAGCCCGGCCAGGTGACGCTCGAACAGCGGTCGAAGGCCAAGATGGTCTCGTACGGGCTGGCCTACGGCATGGAGGCCTACGGCCTGGCCCAGCGGCTCTCGATTCCGACGGCCGAGGCCCAGGTGATCCTCGATGCCTATTTCGTGGCTTTTCCGGCGGTGCAGGCCTACATGGACGCCACCGTGGCCGAGGCTCGCGAGCGGGGCTACACCGAGACGCTGTTCGGTCGGCGCCGCCGCATCCCCGAGTTGAGCTCGTCGAACTTTCGCATTCGCCAGGCCGGCGAACGGCAGGCCATGAATGCCGGCATCCAGGGTCTGGCGGCCGACATCTTCAAGGTGGCCCTCGTGCGACTCGATGCCGCCCTCGAACGAGACCAGCTCGAGAGCCAGGTGATCTTGCAGGTCCACGACGAGGTGCTGCTCGAGGTGCCGCCCGCCGAGCGCGAGCTCGCCACCGCGGTCACCCTCGAAGCCATGTCGGGAGCGTTCGACCTGCGGGTGCCGCTGGCGGTCAACCTGTCCTACGGCGACAGCTGGGCTGCGGCCAAGGGCTGAGGCCATCCGCGGCGGCATTGAGACCCAGCCGTATCGTCGTCGATATCCCAGGGAGGAGTTCGAGATGTCGAAAGACCGTCGCACTACGCGCTTCTTCTGGTTCATGCTGGTCCTGCTCAGGATCTCGATCTACAGCGGGGCCATGTTCGTCAAGACGGTCGACCGCTGCGGCAAGTACGGCACTAGGCACTGGCAGTACCTGCCACCCCAGTGGGTCTGCGGCCCGGCCCGGTGACCGGACCCGATCATTGGTTCGAGCCGTTGGCCGACCATCTGGGTTCGGCGTACCTGCGCTACTCGTTCACCCGCGGCACCACCAACGAGGTCGCCTTCCTGGTGGCTGAGCTCGGGCTCGGGCCCGGCTCCCGAGTGCTCGACGTCGGATGTGGGCCGGGCCGCCACTCGCTCGCGTTGGCGGCGCAGGGCATCGAGGTCGTGGGAGTCGATATTTCGGAGCGATTCGTCGAGTTGGCGCGGGCCGACGCTCCGTCGCTGGCCACGTTCCGGCGCCTCGATGCGCGACAGTTGCCGTTCGAGCGCGAGTTCGATGCCGTCATCTCGCTGTGCCAGGGCGCCTTCGGATTGGCCGGTACCGACCCGGCGACCGATGCCGTCGACCCCGACGGCATCGTGCTGGACGGTATGGCCCGAGCGCTGCGCCCGGGCGGTCAGTTGGCCATGTCGGCGTTCTCGTCCTACTTCCAGGTGCGATTCCTCGAGGACTCGGACACGTTCGACGCCGATCGTGGCGTCAACCATGAGCGCACGGTCCTGCGGTCAGAGCGCGGCGTCGATGCCGAGGCCGACCTCTGGACCAGTTGCTTCACTCCCCGCGAGCTGCGCTTGATGGCCGATGCCGCCGGGCTCGAGGTCGAGGCGCTGTGGAGCGTGACGCCCGGCGCCTACCGCCGGTCGCCACCCGATCTCGACCACCCCGAGTTTCTGCTGGTCGCTCGCCGGCCCTGAGGGCGTCGCGCTTGAGCCGGTGTGGGCTGGGAGCCGTTTCGATGTCGGTGATACCATCGTCGCCCCGGCGCGCGTGGACCGTCCCGCTCGCCGTGTGCCGCCCGGATCCCTTTGGGGACACTGGGTGGCTGTCCGGAAAACCCCCTAGAGAAGAGAACCCTTTGTCCGACCAGGCCAGTCCCGAAGCACCCGACGCGACCACCGTGGCACCCGTCGCCGACGAGATCGAGCCCACGTCGGCTCCCGTCGCCGACTACGAGCCGAACCCCGAGGCCGTCGATCCGCCGATTGCTCCGTCCACCATGGGCACCTTCGCCGAGGACGGCACCTACGTCCCGCGCTCGATTATCGAGGACGACCTGGGCGGCATGTCCATGGACGACGCCTACAGCGCCACCATGGTGCAGGTCGAGGACGGCCAGATCGTCGAGGGCACCGTCGTCAAAGTCGACCGTGACGAGGTCCTGCTCGACATCGGCTACAAGACCGAGGGCGTCATCCCGGCTCGTGAGCTGTCGATCCGCAACGACGTCGATCCGTCTGAGATCGTGTCGCTGGGCGACGCCATCGAGGCGCTGGTCTTGCAGAAGGAAGACAAAGAGGGCCGTTTGGTCCTGTCCAAGAAGCGGGCCCAGTACGAGCGGGCCTGGGGCACGATCGAGAAGATCAAAGAAGAGGACGGCGTCGTCAGCGGCCGGGTCATCGAGGTCGTCAAGGGCGGCCTGATCCTCGATATCGGCCTGCGCGGGTTCCTTCCCGCCTCGCTGGTCGAGCTGCGTCGGGTTCGCGACCTGCAGCCCTACGTTGACAAGACGCTCGAGGCCAAGATCATCGAGCTCGACAAGAACCGCAACAACGTGGTGCTCTCGCGTCGAGCCTGGCTCGAGGAGACGCAGAAGGAGCAGCGCGAGGACTTCCTCGCCAACCTCAAGCCGGGCGAGGTTCGCACCGGTGTCGTGTCGTCGGTCGTCAACTTCGGCGCCTTCGTCGACCTCGGCGGCATGGACGGTCTCGTGCACGTCTCCGAGCTGTCGTGGAAGCACGTCGACCACCCCGGTTCGGTCGTTCAGGTGGGTGACGAGATCGAGGTGCAGGTGCTCGAGGTCGACCTCGACCGCGAGCGCATCAGCCTGTCGCTCAAGGCCACCCAGCAGGATCCGTGGCAAGAGTTTGCCGGCAACCACCGCGTGGGCGAGCTGGTCTATGGCCGGGTCACCAAGCTGGTGCCCTTCGGCGCGTTCGTACAGGTGGGAGACGGCATCGAGGGGCTGGTTCACATCTCCGAGATGTCGGCCCATCACGTCGATCTGCCCGAGCAGGTCGTCACTCCGGGTGAAGAGCTCTGGGTCAAGATCATCGATCTCGATCTACAGCGCCGCCGCATCAGCCTGTCGATCAAGCAGGCCGCCGAGGGTGGCGTCGTCGCCGCCGAGTACCAGGAGCACTTCGGCGAGCACGCCTACGACGAAGAGGGCAACTACATCGGCACCGACACGACCGAGGCCCAGGAGGCCTGGGCCGAGCTCTACGGCGACACCAGCACCGAAGCACCGGTCGCGGCGAGCGACGCCCATGTCGAGGAAGCAGTCGTCGAGGAAGCAGTCGTCGAGGCCGAGGTCGATGCGATCGAGGAAGCCATCGTCGAGGCACCTCCCGCCGAAGGCTAATCGAAACGAGCGCTGCTCGTTATTTTGTCCGACGACCCACCCGGTTTTGGCCGGGTGGGTCGTTCGCGTGGCGAGTCAGCACCGACTACGGTGCTGGTCCCGCAGGGTTTCCTGAGTTTTGGGTTAACTGAGCCGGTGTGGCGACCGAATGAGGTAAAGCACCCGTCGTGGCTCAGTATCCGGCCCGGCGGGAGTTGGCATTGCCATGATGGTCCGCAGTTCGGTTTGGGGTTGTGCCCAACAGCGAGGAATGAGGTCGGGGAGTGAGTTCACGGAGAACGTTGATTCTGGTGGGCGCGATGGTGATCGGCGTCATCGCCGCGCTGCTCATCTACAACTACGTCCAAGGCATCGACGACCGGGCGAACAAAAACGCCAAGCTGGTCGACGTTTTCGTGGCCAAGTCCGACATCAAGCGGGGCACCGCCGGTGAGCAGGCGGCCAATAGCAAGGCGGTCGAGCAGGCCCAGATCCCCCAGCAGTTCAAGCCGGCCACCGCCATCACCACGACCGATCAGCTGGCCAAGAAGGTCGCCCTGTTCGACATTCCTGCCAACAGCGTGATCGTCGATGGCATGTTCGTCGATCCGGCGACGAGCCAGATCACCTTCCGCGAACGACTGACCAACAAGAACTTCGTGGCCGTGAGCATCGCCACCGACACGATCCACGGCGTGGCCGGCTTCTTGGTCGCGGGCGACGCGGTCAACATGGCCGTGCCCGAGGAGCAGGCCAAGCCGCCGGAGACCTGGACCGGCCTCAAGCAGGACAAAGTCTTCCACTACCTCTACCAGAAGGTGTACATCATCGCCGTTGGCTCGAGCACGGTGCTGGCACCGGGTGAGACGGTCGATCCCAAGGCGACCTCGAGCAGCGGGGGAATCCTCACCCTCGAGGTTCCCCCGGATGCGGCCCTGTATATCATGGGGGCGCAGGACAAGGGCGCGATCTATCTGTCGCTGGTACCCAAGGACTACACCCCCGCCGTGGTGGCTGCTCCTCCGTTCATCGTCCCGACCCTTCCGGGCGAGGATCCGAACCAGCTCACCCCCTACGGCCCGGCCGGGAAGCCCGCATCGTGACGAGTCCGTTCTCAGGACAGCCCGGCGAGTCGATGCCGCAGCCCGGCACGGGCGCCCCCACCGGTGGTGGGGGCGGCCAGGTGGCGGTGGCCGTGGTCGACGCCGATCAGGCGGCCCGTAGTCGATTGGCAATGCAACTCGGTCAGGGAGCGACACCGTTTCCTTCGATCAACGACCTGGCCTCCCGGCTGGGCTCCATCCCCGTGGTCATCGTGCTGGGGCCGTCATTCGGCGGTAGCCCCGAACTGGCCGCGGTCGAACAGTTGCTCGGCGCCCGCCGGGATGTTGGCGCCATCATGGTGACAACCGAACTGTCGACCGACCTGCTTCAGCGAGCGCTGCGCTCGGGCGTCAAGGACGTCCTGCAGGCGCCCGTCGATACCAACCAGCTGGCCGAAGCAGTCGCTCGGGTGGCGGCGGGACTCGTCATGTCGGCTCCGGCACCCACCTCGACCGTCGCCATCGATGGCGACGGCGAGATCGGTCGGGTCGTGACCGTGTTCTCGACCAAGGGCGGTGCCGGCAAGTCGGTCGTCGCCACCAATCTGGCGGTCGTACTCGCCCGGCGAACTGATCGCCCAGTTGTCATCGTCGACGCCGATCTGCAGTTCGGTGACGTTGCCGTGATGTTGAAGCTGTCGCCTCAGCACACGGTCGTCGATGCCGTGAGCTCGCTCGAGAAGCTCGATCTGCCATTGCTGCAGAGCCTGCTGATCAAGCATGAACCGTCGGGCGTGCTCGTGCTGCCGGCGCCGCTCGAGCCGGCCTTCGCCGACCAGATTGGCGCCACCGAGATGGTGCGCATCGTCGAGATGCTGCGACGGTTCTGCTCGTTCGTCATCATCGACACGCCGGCCTATTTCAATGACGTGGTGCTCGGCCTCATCGAGGTCAGCGACGATGTCCTGCTGGTCGCCGGCATGGACATCCCCAACATCAAGAACGTCAAGATCGGGCTGCAGACGTTGCGTCTGCTCAACACGCCGATGGAGAAGTTGCGATTGGTGCTCAACCGGGCCAATTCGAAGGTCAAGCTCGACGTGGGCGAGGTTGAGCGCACCCTTGGCATCCAGGCCCAGTGCCTGATCCCCAGTGATGTCGTGGTGCCTCAGGCCGTCAACAAGGGCGAGCCCGTTGTCCTCAGTGCTCCCAAATCGGGGGTCACCCAAGCGATGAACCAGCTGGCCGACATCTTCGTGCCGGCCCCCGCCACCGGTCGGAAGCGCAGATAGTCGCACGCGTAGTTCGCAGGTATTTGACCCGCTCTGGCTATCCCGCCCGGGCATGGAGTGAGGAGACGCAGTGTCGCTCTACAAGCGCCTTCATGATGTGCAAGCGGCGCCGGCCACGGGCGCCAAGCGGCGCGATCCGGTGCTCGATGAGCTTCGGCAGAAGATCCACCATCACCTCATCGACGAGTTGGGGCCGATCCTCTACGACAAGCGGCTGTCCGAGGACGATCTGCGACGCCGGGTCAACGACCATCTCCATGCCGCGCTGGCACAGGAGCGGGCGCCGCTGTCGGCCGCCGACAAGGCCCAGCTGATTCAGGACGTCTCCGACGACATCCTCGGGTACGGCCCTATCGATCGCCTGCTGCATGACGAGGAGATCACCGAGGTCATGTGCAACGGCCCCGACTCGGTGTACGTCGAGCGGGGTGGGCGGCTCGAGAAGTCCACTGCCACCTTCGTCGACGAGACGCACCTTCGGCGCATCATCGACAAGATCGTGAGCGAGATCGGTCGCCGCATCGACGAGGCGAACCCATTGTGCGATGCGCGACTGCCCGACGGCAGCCGCGTGAACGCGGTCATCCACCCGTTGGCCATCGGTGGTCCCTTCCTCACGATCCGGAAGTTCGCCAAAGAGAAGCTTCAGATCGACGACCTGATCCGCTTCGGCACGCTGAATGCCCACTCGGCCCGCTTCCTGCAGGCCTGCGTCGTCGGCCGGTTGAACATCATCGTCTCGGGCGGCACGGGCACGGGCAAGACGACCACTCTCAACGTCCTGTCGTCGTTCATTCCGTCGGATGAGCGCATCGTCACCGTCGAGGACGCCAAAGAACTGCAGATGCACCAGGACCACGTGCTCTCGCTCGAGGCTCGGCCGCCCAACATCGAAGGCCGGGGCGAGATCACCATTCGCGACCTGGTCAAGAACTGCTTGCGCATGCGGCCCGACCGCATCGTCGTCGGCGAGTGTCGTTCGGGTGAGGCCCTCGACATGCTCCAGGCCATGAATACCGGCCATGACGGCTCGCTGACCACGGTGCATGCCAACAGTCCCCGTGACACTCTGGCCCGCCTCGAGACCTTGGTGCTGATGGCCGGCTTCGACCTGCCCATTCGGGCCATCCGTGAGCAGATGTCGTCGGCCATCGATCTCGTCGTGCAGCTCACTCGACTGCGGGATGGAAGCCGCCGCATCACCCACATCAGCGAGGTCCAGGGCATGGAGGGTGATGTCATCACCCTGCAGGACGTCTTCCTCTTCGACTACGGCATGGGGGTCGACGAGCACGGCCGCTTCAAGGGCCATCTCAAAGCCACCGGTGTACGGCCGAAGTTCGCCGAGAAGTTGGCCGATCTCGGTATCCGCCTCGGTCAAGAGGTCTTCCAGCCCGAAGGCTTCTCCCGCAAGTCAGTCGGTGGCCAATGAGCACCCGGGTGGTCGGGCGGCTGGCCGCCGTCGCGATGGTCGTGGCCGTGCTGGCTGGGGCAGGCGCGGCATCGGCCCAGTCAGTGAGTACTCCGTTCACCCAGGTTCGAGCGGTCGATGGGCTCGACCCCACCGCCAACCAGGCCACGTACTTCGCCGCGGGAGCCGACGGCAGCTCGCCCAAGCTCACCGTCAACGGCGCCAACGTGGATCCGGCGAAGACCGGACTCCTGCCTGAGGCGCGTCCGATCGGCAACGCGCTGGTGTTCGACACGTCGGCACCGATGGACACGTCGGGGGCATTGACCTCGGCCAAGGAGGCCGCTCGCACCTGGATCAAGTCGCGCACCGGCGCCCGGGCGACGGCCGAACAGTTCGCGATCTATACCGCGGGAGCGACCGGCGAGCAGGTCCAAGCGTTCACCAGCGATCAGGCGCTGCTCCTCGGGGCGCTCGACCGCGTTGGCCCGCCGTCGAACGAAGCAGGCCGAAGCAAGACGGCGCTGTGGGCCGCGGTCAACCTGGCCGCCGCCGCGCTCAACAGCCAATCCGCGCTGCAGCCCAACCTGATCTTGATGGCGGGCGAGAGCGACAACGCCAGTGGTTCGAGCCGGGCCGCGGCGGTCGGCGAGGTCGCCAGTTCGCGGGCAACGGTTTTTGGCATCGCCTATACCAGCGGTGCCTACGAGGGTGGTCAGCTGAAGAGCTTGGCCAGCACCTACGGCGGCGAGGTGCTGACCGTCGGTGATGGCACCCAGTTCGGCACCCAGGTCGCCAACGTGGCGGCGACGATCCAAACCCAGCAGTACGTCGTGACCTTCGCGTCGCCGGTACCTGCCAATCAGGTGACCAATCTGACCATCACGGTGGGCGATCAGACCACCTCGGCGGCCTACACGTCGGGATCCGCCGTGGCCGGCTTCCAGAACCTGAATCCGGCGGTCCAGTCCTCGTCATCGACCGGTGTGGCGTTTCTGCAGGGTGGCGTCGGGTTGGCCTTGGCGATCCTACTGGTGCTGGTGGCGACGGCCTTGGCCGCCTACGCGATCTTCCTGTTGATCACCCGCGACAGCCACCTGACGTCGGTGCTCCAGCCGTACTCGGAGGGCTACGGGCCCAGTGGCGACGAGCTCGAATCGGCCGATGATGGTTCGTACGCCAAGACGGCCATCATCCAGCGGGCCGTGGCTGCTACCGAGGTCTTTGCCGAGAGCCAGGGCTATCTGGGCCGGGCCGAGGCGGCCCTCGAACGGGCCAACCTGCCGTTGCGGGCGGGCGAAGCGCTGTTCTTCTACGCCGCAGTGGTGGTCATCGCCACCATTCTGGGCCTGGCCTTCGGCAGCCTCTTCACGGCCCTCATCTTCGGCGGCTTCGTCGCCGTGGTGCCGCCCGCCGTCGTCAGCTTCCTCGCCGGCCGTCGCCGTAAGAAGTTCCTCGCGCAACTGCCCGACACCTTGCAGTTGCTGTCCGGCACGCTTCGCGCTGGTTATTCGCTCATGCAGGGCGTCGAAGCGGTTTCGCAGGAGGTGGAGGACCCAATGGGTCAGGAGCTGCGGCGAGTCGTCACCGAGTCGCGGCTCGGCCGCCCGCTCGAGGAATCACTGGACGGCACGGCCGAGCGCATGGATAGCCCCGACTTCTCGTGGGCGGTGATGGCCATCCGCATCCAGCGCGAGGTCGGTGGCAACCTGTCCGAGCTGCTGATGACGGTGGCCGATACCATGACCCAGCGTGAGCGGCTACGCCGCGACGTTGCCGCCCTCACGGCCGAAGGGCGCATGAGTGCGATCGTGCTCGGCATGCTGCCGATCGGCCTCGGTGTCGTGATGTACGTCATGAATTCGGAGTACATGTCGAAGCTCTTCACTGACAGCCTGGGCAACATCATGTTGGGCGCGTCGATCGTCAGCATGCTGGTGGGCTTCGCGTGGATGAAGAAGATCATCAACATCGAGATCTGACGAGGACCTGACTATGGATACCAGCCTGGAACTGCTCATCGGCCTCGTGCTCATCGGCGGCGCGTTTGGCCTGGCGATCTATGCCGTGCTGTCGCAGGTGAACGAGAAGTCAGTCGTGCGGGGCTCACTGCGCCAACTCGAGGGCTACGAGGTCGAGAACGTACGCGACCAAGAGCTGTTGGCCCCGATCACCCAGCGGGCCGTCACGCCGGTGCTCGGTGGGCTCACCACGCTCGGCCGTCGGTTCACCCCGACGGGGTACGTCGACAACGTTCGTAAGAAGTACATCCGGGCTGGCGACGGCTCGTCCGAAGCGATCGATCGCTTCCTGGCCATTCGGGTGATCACGGTCGCGCTCATCGTCCCCATCTTCTGGTTTTCCTACCTCTGGAATCCGCTGGGCATCGCGGGACTGTCCCAGTTCCTTCTCTTTGCGTTGTTGGTAGCGGCGGTCGGCATCGGACCCGACGCCATGCTCAGCCGACGGGTCGAGGAACGCCAGCACGAGCTGCGGGTGAAGTTGCCCGACATCCTCGATCTGCTCACCATCAGCGTTGAGGCCGGCCTCGGGTTCGAGCAGGCCCTCGACCGCACCATTTCGGCCGTCCCTGGCCCGTTGTCCGATGAGTTCTCCCGCATGTTGGGTGAGGTCCGCGCCGGCGCTAGTCGGGCCGATGCCATGCGAGCACTCGATCAGCGCACCAACGTGCCCGAGATCCGGTCGTTCGTTCTGGCGATCCTGCAGGCCGATACCTTCGGTGTTTCGATCGGTCGGGTCCTGCGGGCCCAGGCCGAAGAGATGCGCATCAAGCGTCGGCAGCTCGCTCAAGAGCGAGCCCAGAAGGCTCCGGTCAAGATGCTCATCCCCATGGTGTTCTGCATCTTTCCCGCGCTGTTCGTCGTGGTGATCGGCCCCGCCATCATCAACATCCGCGCTTCGTTCAAATAGCGTGTCGCCCACCGTGTTGGTGGACGCCGAAGCGCCAGTCAGCTCGCCGCATCGGGCGCGACGCTGGCCGCCCGTCGCCTCGTTTCTGATCGGCATGGCGTTCGCCCTCTGGGGTGCCCGCATTGGTCTCGACCGACTCGCGGACAACTCGCTCTTCACCCATTTGGCCACCGGACGGTTGATTCTCGATCACGGCATCCCGCGCTATGACCCGTACTCGTTCACGGCCAGCGGTGAGCCATGGGTGGTACAGAGTTGGTTGGCTTCGCTCGGGTACGCCTGGGTCGAGTCGTGGTTCGGAGCCAACGGCATCCGCTTGGTGATGGCGGCCATGACTGCCACCCTGGCGGCATTGGCATGGCGACTGACCCGACCGGCTCGGGCCCTGATCGGGCGCTTGATCATCGTGGGCTTCGTCATGGGCGTCGGCTCGATGGTGTGGTCGGCCCGACCTTTGCTGTTCGGCCTGGTGTTTCTGGCCCTCACACTGCTGGCGGCTGAGAAAGGCCTCGACCCGCGTTGGCTGGTGCCCATCTTCTGGCTGTGGGTGAACACCCACGGATCCTTCCCGCTCGGGCTGGTGCTGTTGGTCTGTCTCTGGGCTGGTCGGCGACTCGACGGCAAGTCGGCCGACATCGAACTGCGGTGCCTGCTCTGGGCTGCGCTGGGTACCGGCCTCGGAGCGATCAATCCACTCGGGCCGACCCTGCTGTACTTTCCTGCTCGCCTGCTGGGACGGATGGACCAACTGCGCCAGATCGTCGAATGGCGATCGCCGTCGTTCTCGCATCTCTGGGATCGACTGTTTCTGCTGCAGGTCATGGTGGCGATCGTCGCCCTGGTTCGTCGACCTCGCTATCGGGCGGCGGTCCCGTTGGTCATCTTCGCCGCGGCGGCGTTCCTCGGTGTCCGCAATATTGGTGTCGCCAGCCTGGTGCTGATTCCCGGCATGGCGCGTGGCCTCGTCGACCTGGGAACGATCCGAGGGGATCGGCCCAGCCGGGGTGCCGGCGTCGGCGTCATCGTCCTGCTAGTGGTGAGTGCGCTCATGGTGCGGTCAGCGGTGGCTGAGCCGGCCTTCAATCTGACGGCGTTTCCCGTCGATGCCGTTGCGTGGCTCGAACAGAACGGGCTGGTGAGCTCGACTGTGCCCTTGGCCAGCCCTGACTACGTCGGGAACTATCTCGAACTGATCCACGGCTCTGATGCCCACGCTTTCGTCGACGATCGGGTCGACATGTATCCGAAGTCGATGGTCGATGACTTCGTGCTGCTCCAACAGGGCCACGCCGGTTGGCGGGCGGCGCTCGACCGACATTCGATCGACCTGGTGCTGTGGCCCAACGCGTTGCCCCTGAGCGGCCTGCTGGCCGAGTCGCCGGATTGGCGCACGCTCTATCAGGACTCGACCTGGACCATCACCTGTCGGCGCGGCGCCCCGCTGGGCGGTACCGGCGACCTCGCCACCTGCTGACCGGTTCGTTCGGTGCCGGCCGACGGTCGCTGGCTGACGCGACGATGGGACGACTCCAGGGAGTCGCCCCATCCTCGACGTGCAATTTGGTGTTGCCCGGATGACCGGGTGTTAGCTGCCCGCCGCACCGACCGATGAGGCAGTTCTGGACAACGAATTCGACGTCGCCTTCTGAAAGAAGACGAGAGCCGAGAAACACACCAGTGCGATCAGCGAGACGAGGAGGGCGTACTCAACCAGACTGCTGCCCTCGTCACCTTGCAATCGCTTCGGTCGCGGGCCACTGGAGAATCTGGAACTCATAGAAGTTCCTTTCGCTCAAGATGGGCCCGAACGGGAACGGGGCGGACCGTAGGGTCCGCCCCGCACCGCTCGTGATCCGAGGACTAGCTGACGGCCGAGCCGACCTGCGAGAACTTGGTCGAAGCGGCCTTGCCCAGGAAGGTCACGGCGGCGATGCACACCACGGCGATGAGGGCAACGAGGAGGGCGTACTCGACGAGCGAGGCGCCACGGTCGGTCTTGCAACGGGCCTGGAGCCAAGCGCTGACGAATTCGTAAGAGGTAAGCATTTCGGTAGATCTCCCTTTAGTCTGGTACTCACGGAGCCCCAAGAGCGGGGCGGCTTCCTGTCTTCATGAGTATCGTCCGGCGCGGCGGTGAACCTTAATAGGGCATTGGAACTATTTCGTGAGTCGCTCAGTCGAGGCTGACGATGCCCATGCGAACCGCCTGGAGCACCGCTTGGGTGCGGTCCCGGGCGTCGAGCTTCTGGTAGATCGATGCCAGATGGTTCTTGACCGTCTTCTGGCTGATGTACAGCTTCTCGGCTACCTCGGGCGTCGAGCACCCGTCGGCGATGAGCTGCAGCACCTCTTCTTCACGGCGGGTCACGATGCGCTCTTCGTCGCTCGACGGGCGGTCGAGTCGTCGGACCTCGTCCAACATGCTGGCGGCCAGCTGGGGCGAGAGGGCGGTCTCACCGCTTACCGCCATGCGCACGGCCGACGCGATCTCCTCGGTCGAGCAGTCCTTCACCAGGTAGCCGCTGGCGCCGGCGCGGATAGCCGAGGTCAACACGTCCTGGTCGGCGTGCATGGTGAGCATGACGATCTTGATGTCGGGTTGGCTCGCACGGATCTGGCGGGTGGCCTCGACACCATCGACTTCGGGCATCGTGACGTCCATCAAGATGACCTCGGGGCGCAGTTCCTCGGCCAGTCGAATGGCCTCCTCGCCGTCGCGGGCTTCACCGACGACGTCGAAGCCTTGATCGATCATCGAACGACGCAGCCCTTCGCGCAGCATTCGATGATCATCGGCCAGCATCAGGCGGATGCTCACTCCGTCCCCCTCGAGGTCTTGCGCTCAGCCACCGGGAAGCCCTGGTGCGGCGCTGAGCCTACCGGCACCTTGTGTCGGCTGGGCGCATAGACCCGGTCGGTGGCTCGATGGTGATGCTCAGCTGCCGGTTCGGCCACCGCTGTTCGAGCGCCGTGTCTCATCCTCGGTGGGCTGAATGAGGCTGCAGCGCACGCGGGTTCCTCGCCCGACCTGGCTCGACATCTCCAGGGTGGCGCCGATGCTCGATGCTCGCTCGCGCATGCCCAGGATGCCGTACGAGTCGAGCCGCCCGGCGTTGCCGATGGGGAAGCCCTGGCCGTTGTCGGTGATCTCGAGGGCGGCAGAGTTGCCGTTGCAGCGCCACAAGACCCGGGCGCGGGTGGCTTTGGCGTGTCGTTCGACATTGGTGAGGGCTTCCTGGGCGATGCGCCACATCTCGCGTTCCTGCAGGATCGGGAGCCGGCTGTCGTGGTCGCAGAAGAGTTCGACCTCGAGCCCGCTGCGATCCCGAAGCCGGGAGGCATAGGACTCGAGGGTCGCCGCCATGTCCTGGCTGTCCGAGACATCGGTACGCAGGTCATAGAGCGTGTCGCGAACCTCGCGGATGACCGATCGGACGTCGTCGCGCAGTTGCTCGAGAGCCGGTCCGAGCGCCTCGCCCTTGGCATCTCGCGACACGATGCGGTCGAGTTCGAAGGCCAAGTAGGCCAGTGACTGCCCGATCCGGTCGTGCAGATCGCGGGCGATGCGAGTGCGTTCTTCGTCGGCTCCGACGGTGCGCAACCGACTGAACCAGCGGGCGTTGTCGATGGCCAGCGCCACCGGCTCGACGAAGCCTTTCAACAGCTCGAGGTCACGGTTGGTGAAATGTCGTGCCGCCTGGTGCTCGACGCTGAGCACACCGATGATCGAACCCCTCGCGGCGAGCACCGCATACAGGCCGGAGCCGGCCTTGGGGCTGAGCCCTGGCCCGCCGCTCTCGGCCAGGTTCGGGGCACTGATCGCCGTCTCCCCGTTCACGGCCGCTCGGATCGGTCGGGGCAAGTCGCGGTTGGTCAGCTTGGTCGGCAGGCGCACGTTCTCACGCCGGAGGACCTCCCAGCTGCCGTCGGTGTCGTCGAGCGCCATGATGGCGGCCGCATCAAAGTCGAAGAGGCCCCGCAGGCGGACGATGGTGGTGTCGAGGACCTCGTTCAGGTCGAGCGACGCCGGCAGAGTCTGGGTCACCCGATGCAACGAGAAGAGCAGCGCGTTGGCGTCGGCCAACCGCCCCAGTCGGTCAAGGGCCAGGGAGTGCTGGCGGTCGGCCTCACCCGAGATCCGCCGGGCGTAGCCCGCCACGACGGCGACGAGGATGATGACCAGGCTCCACTCGGCCGACAGCTGGATCTGGGTATTGGAATGGTCAGGGATCAGCTCGGTGAAGGTGACGGCGACGGCTGATGCGATCCCGATGCGCAGGGCGAAGGCGAAGCCGCGTCCGAACCCGGCCACGATGACGGCGGTCATCAGCGAGAAGATGAACGGCGAGTGCCACGCGCCGGTGGTCGCCACCGCGGCAACTCCCAGGGCGACCTCGGCCACGACCTCGACCAGGCTGCGCAGGGTGCCGACGTAGCGGATCGGCCAGATCGTGCGCACGATCGTGTAGGTCAGGATCAGGACAGCCCAGATCACGACGGCGGGGTTGTGGTTCCATCGCTCGATAGCGAGGGCCAGCGAGACGACCGTGGTACCCCATCGGATGGCCAGGATGGCGGGTCCGAATGCGGCCACGCGATCGACCGAATCGGCGATGCCCAGCCCGTCCTGGTTGGCGGTGCCGTCGGTTGTGCTGGCCAGCGTGCTCAGTCGGGTCCGCCAGGTGACGTTCACCTCGGGCAAGACATTGTCAGTTGCGCCCGGGTCGGGCATGGTGCCGGTCGTACCGGTGAGATCGCGATCGTCCACTGCTCAGCCCTGTCGGTCGCCGTGGTGGGGGAGTTGAGGCTGGGGCCTACCCGCCGGCGATGCTACCGTCGCCCGTCGTGTTGCTGATCGGACTGACGGGGGGTATCGGATCCGGCAAGTCGACCGTGTCGGCCGAGCTGGCCCGGCGCGGCGCGGATGTGGTCGATGCCGATGCCATCGTGCGGCAGGTTCAACAGCCCGGTACCGAGGTGTTCGACGGGATTGTGGCGCGCTTCGGCTCCGGGATCCTGGCCGCAGACGGCCAGCTCGATCGTCAGGTCGTGGCCGATATCGTCTTTGCTGACCCAGACGCGTTGCGCGATCTCAACGCGCTGGTGCATCCGGCTGTGGGGGCCGAGATCGCTCGCCGGCTCGAACAGGCGGGCGCGGCAGGTCAGTCCGACCAGATCGTCGTTCTCGATGTTCCGCTGTTGGTCGAGTCGGGCCGCGACGATCTGGCCGGGCTCATCGTGGTCGACACTGATCTCGATGTCGCCGTGGCCAGGCTGGTCGAGCAGCGCGGTTTCCGGGAGGCCGATGCCCGGGCGCGCATGGCCCGGCAGGCGACGCGGGCCGATCGTCGAGCCCGCGCCGATTTCGTAATCGAGAACGACGCCGGCCGCGACGAGCTGCTGGCTCGCATCGATGCGTGCTGGGCGTGGATCCAGTCACTCAGGTCAGGTCGAGTCGACGGCTGAGGTCGCTCTGGAACCGATGATCGGGATCGACCG
>JAYUBX010000157.1:0-7112 GCA_043740665.1 Candidatus Neomicrothrix sp. | reverse complement strand
GCCGGTGTGGGTCAGCACTTCGAGCATGAGCGCGATCGACTTCTCGTCGGACCAGCCGCCGCTCTCCCATGGTTTGACGGCCAGGTGGGCCAGATCCTGGGTGCGCAACGGTCCTTGGTCGGCGAGGGTGGCGACCAGCTGGCGCCGCACCGCGTCATTGGCCCAAAGCCAGTCCCGCACCTTGGTGGTGCGGGCGCCGCCGCCGTGCCGGGCCTGGCGCATGGCGTAGGAGTGAATCGCCAGGTCGGAGCTCGGCACCAGCGACGCGGCATGGGCCCAGAACTCGAACAACTGGTGGTCGTCCTCCTGCAACCGGCGCAGCCCGTCGGGATCGAATCGCCCGACGCGACTCCAGGCGACGAGCAGTTGGGTGCGGGCGACGACCGAGATCGGGTCGATCTGCAGGCAGCCGAGCTGGCGGACGAGTTCGAGGAGCGCGGGCCCGTCGCGTCCAGTTCGCGGCCCCGAGAGACGTTGTCCTCGGTAGGCAAGCCGGCGGGCCTGCACCACCGACAGCCGCAGGGGAGTCGGAGTCACCCCGCCTGGCGCGCCACGGCGTCGGCGGCCGCCCGGGCCGCCTCGACGTCACCCAGGTAGCGATCTTCGATGGGCAGGCCCCGCTCGATCGGCAAGAAGTCGTGGCCCAGCTCGTAGTGGATGGGTACGCCGGTGGGCAGGTTCAGTTCGGCGATGCCGTCGTCGGAGATGGCGTCGAGGTGCTTGACCAGCGCGCGCAGGCTGTTGCCGTGGGCCGTGACCAGCACCCCCTTGCCGGCGGCCAGGTCGGGGACGATGGCGTCGTACCAATAGGGCATCATCCGGGCGACGACGTCGGCCAAGCACTCGGTGTTGGGCACCAGCCCGGGAGGCAGATCGGCGTAGCGGGGATCGAATCGCGGGTTGTCGGGGTCGTCGGCATCCATCGGCGGCGGCGCGATGTCGTAGCTGCGCCGCCAGATCTTCACTTGTTCGGCACCGAACTCGTCGGTCGTCTGCTTCTTGTCTTTGCCCTGCAGCCCGCCGTAGTGCCGCTCGTTGAGCCTCCAGCTACGACGAACTGGCAGCCACAACCGGTCGATGGCGTCGAGGGCCAGTTCGGCGGTGCGGATGGCCCGGACCTGCAGGGACGTGTGCAACATGTCGAGCGGCACGCCGGCCTCGGCCAGCACGGGACCGGCGGCGGCGGCCTCGGCTCGGCCCTGCTCGGTCAGATCGGCGTCGTACCAGCCGGTGAAGCGGTTCTCGAGGTTCCAAGTGCTCTGGCCGTGGCGCAGCAGGACGAGGCTGTGACTCATGGCGCCAACCGTACCCCCGGATCGCCAACCCCCATTCCGGGCATCTTTGCGGCCGGAATCCGGCCTGCAAAGATGCCCGGTTTCGAAAATTGGGGGTTGGGGGTTGATAGTTGGGGACTCAACTTTTATACTTGTGGACAACACAAGGTCCATCGAGGGACCTGCTGTCTTCCCCCCACCAGCGCCCGTGCGCTGCACCATCCGCAAGATACAGAGGAGAACCACCATGCCCAAGGCCGTCGGAATCGACCTCGGCACTACCAACTCCGTCGTCTCCGTCCTCGAGGGCGGCGATCCGGTCGTGATCCCCAACGCCGAAGGGTCTCGTACGACTCCCTCGGTGGTCGCCTTCGCCAAGAACGGCGAGGTCCTCGTCGGCGAGGTCGCCAAGCGCCAAGCCATCACCAACCCCGACCGCACCATCCGGTCGGTGAAGCGCCACATGGGCACCGGCTGGAAGATCGACATCGACGGCAAGGACTACACCTCGCAAGAGATCTCGGCCCGCACGCTGATGAAGCTCAAGCGTGACGCCGAGGCCTACCTGGGGCGACACCGTCACCCAGGCCGTCATCACGGTGCCGGCCTACTTCGACGATGCCCAGCGCACCGCCACCAAGGAGGCCGGCCAGATCGCGGGCCTCGAGGTGCTGCGCATCATCAACGAGCCGACCGCCGCCGCGCTGGCCTACGGCCTCGACAAAGAGGGTGCCGATCAGACGATCCTCGTGTTCGACCTCGGCGGTGGCACATTCGATGTGTCGGTGCTCGAGATCGGCGACGGCGTGTTCGAGGTCAAGTCGACCCATGGCGACACCAGCTTGGGTGGCGACGACTGGGATCAGCGGGTCATCGACTGGTTGGTCGAGTCGTTCAAGGGCGACCATGGCGTCGACCTGGCCAAGGACAACATGGCCCTGCAGCGGCTCAAGGAAGCGGCCGAGAAGGCCAAGATCGAACTGTCCGCGGTGCAGCAGACGCAGATCAACCTGCCCTTCATCACCGCCACCAACGAGGGTCCCCTGCACCTCGACTACCAGCTCACCCGGGCCAAGTTCCAGGAGCTCACCGCCGACCTGCTCGAGCGCTGCAAGGTGCCGTTCGAACAGGCCATCAAGGATGCCGGTCTGGCCAAGGGCGACATCGACCACGTGATCCTGGTGGGTGGTTCGACCCGCATGCCGGCCGTGGCCGACATGGTGCTCGAGTTCACCGGCAACGAGCCCAACAAGTCGGTGAACCCCGACGAGGTCGTGGCCATCGGTGCGGCCGTGCAGGCCGGTGTGCTCAAGGGTGAGGTCAAGGACATCCTGCTGCTCGACGTCACCCCGCTCTCGCTGGGTATCGAGACCAAGGGCGGGGTCATGACCAAGCTCATCGAGCGCAACACCACCATCCCGACCCGCCGCACCGAGGTGTTCACCACGGCCGACGACAACCAGCCGTCGGTCGAGATCCACGTGTTGCAGGGCGAGCGCGAGATGGCGCAGTACAACAAGACGCTGGGCAAGTTCCAGCTGGTCGACCTGCCGCCGGCGCCGCGGGGCATGCCCCAGATCGAGGTCACCTTCGACATCGACGCCAACGGCATCGTCCACGTCGCGGCCAAGGATCGGGCCACGTCCAAGGAGCAGTCGATGACCATCACCGGTCAGAGCTCGCTCGACAAGGACGCCATCAACCAGATGGTCAAGGACGCCGAGGCTCACGCCGAGGACGACCTGCGTCGCAAGGAGGAAGCCGAGGTCCGCAACAACTCCGACACCCTCGTCTACTCGACCGAAAAGCTGCTCAAGGAGCAGGGCGACAAGATCTCGGGTGACGAACGCCAAGCGGTCGAGGACAAGCTGGCCGCGCTCAAGGTGGCCATCTCGGGTGACGACCTCGAGGCCATCAAGACCGCCACCGAGACCCTGATGACCGCCAGCCAGGAGTTCACCCAGAAGCTCTACGAGCAGGCGGCCCAGGCCGATGCGGCCGGCGGCAACGCTGGTGGAACCAGTTCGACCCCGAACGACGACGAGGTCGTCGATGCCGAGATCGTCGAAGAGGACGAGGCGGCGCCGACCGATGGCTGACACCAACCACCCCGGCGACGCCGGGCAGCCCGGTGACCCGTCAGGAGTCTCGGATGGCGCGACTCCTTTCGATGCCACCGGGGCCTCGGTCGATGACGTCTTCGCCAACATCGAGGAGGCCTTTCTGCTCGATGGCGACGACGGCGACGGCGGCGCCGTGGGCTCGCCCCAAGGCGAGGCCACCGGTGCCGAACTCGAGCGCGACGAATATCGCGATGCGCTGCAGCGAGTGAAGGCCGAGTTCGACAACTATCGCAAGCGCACCGCCAAGGAAGCCGGCGAGACCCGAGATCGGGCCGCCGAGTCGCTGGTTCGCCAGCTGCTTCCGGTGCTCGATGCGTGCGACGCGGCGCTGTTGCATGACGCCACCGATGTCGGGCCCATCTCGAAGATGCTGCTCGAGAACCTGGCCAAAGAGGGCCTCGAGCCCATGGTCGCCGACGGGCAGGTGTTCGACCCCGAGTTCCACGAAGCGGTCATGCACGAGCCCGGCGACGGCGGCGACGCCATCGTCTCGGAGAGCTTGCGCACCGGCTATCTCTGGAAGGGTCGCGTGCTGCGCCCGGCCATGGTCAAGGTCCGGGGCTGACCTGACCGCCCGGCCCGACCATCCGACCCGAGGAGAGGGGTAACCGTTGGCGCCACAGCGCGAATGGTTCGAGAAGGACTACTACAAGATCCTCGGTGTCTCCGGTACGGCGACGGCCAAGGAGATCACCAAGGCCTACCGCAAGCTCGCTCGCGAGTTTCACCCTGACGCGAACCCCGACAACCCGGCCGCCGAAGATCGGTTCAAAGAGGTCTCGGCGGCCTATGACGTCGTCGGCGACGAGACCAAGCGACCCGAGTACGACGAAGCGCGGCGGCTTGGCGCGGCCAACGCCGGCGGCTTCGGCGGCGGGGGTGGCGCGCCGGGTGGGTTCGGGTTCGGCGGCGCGGGCGGTGGTGCCGATTCGAACTACACCTCGACTGATATCAACGATCTGCTCGGCGGGTTGTTCTCGCGCGGTGGACGTCGGGGCGCCGCTCCCGGCGCTTCGCGCGGGCCGGGTCCGCAGCGCGGCGACGATCTCGAGACCGAACTGCACCTGTCGTTCGTCGACGCGGTCAAGGGGGTCGAGACCAGCGTCAACCTCACCAGCGAAGTCACCTGCTCGACCTGTCACGGATCCGGGGCCAGGGTCGGCAGCGCGCCGGTGACCTGTCCCCAGTGTCACGGTCGGGGTGTGCTCGACGACAACCAGGGATTCTTCTCGTTCAGCACGCCATGCCCCAATTGCGCGGGCCGCGGCACGCTGGTCACCGACCCGTGCCCGACGTGTCACGGACGAGGGCTCGAGCCCAAGCGCCGTCAGGTCAAGGTGCGGCTACCCGCGGGCGTCAAGGACCGGCAACGGATCCGGCTCAAGGGTCGCGGTGGCTCGGGCCGCAACGGTGGTCCGGCCGGCGACCTGTACGTGGTCGCCCACGTGGCTGCCGACGCCCTGTTCGGGCGCGACGGCAACAACCTGACGCTCACCGTCCCGGTCACGTATCCCGAGGCCGCGCTGGGCACCAAGGTGAAGGTGCCGACGCTCGACGGCCCACCGGTCACGCTCAAGTTGCCGGCCGGAACCAGTTCGGGTCGGGTCTTTCGGGTCAAGGGCAAGGGCGTCGGCGCGGCCAAATCGACCGGCGATCTGCTGGTCACCATCGAGGTCGCGGTGCCCAGCCAGCTCAGTGACGATGAACGGGCGGCGGTCGAGGCCCTGGCCGAGACGATCACCGTGTCTCCCCGCGATTTCTTGGGGGTCTAGGCCATGACGATGATGACGATGATGCCGCAGAGAGGAGCGTTCCCCGATGAGTGAC
This sequence comes from Candidatus Neomicrothrix sp., assembly GCA_043740665.1. Lineage (GTDB taxonomy): Bacteria > Actinomycetota > Acidimicrobiia > Acidimicrobiales > Acidimicrobilacustridaceae > UBA4742. Next base: position 1,888 of record JAYUBX010000157.1, on the reverse strand, counting down.
CCATCCCGCGTCCGGGCGGTGTACGTGATCTCGGTGGCAGCCGAGCTGGCCGGCGTGCATCCCCAGACATTGCGGGTCTACGAACGCAAGGGTCTGCTCGAACCGGCGCGCACCGGTGGCGGAAGCCGGCGATACAGCGACGCCGACATCCATCTGCTCCGTCGTATCCAGGACCTCACCGAGGCGGGTCTCAACCTGGCCGGCGTCAAGCGGGTGCTCGAGCTCGAGCACGAGAACGAGGTGCTCCGAGCCGAACTCGACCAGACCCGCGTCGCCGGCGCCGAAGCGGTCGAGCGCACCCATCGCACCTATCGGCGTGATCTGGTGCCGGTGAGTCAGGCCATGACCCTGTTCGGGCGCAACCGGGCGATATTCGGCGATCTCTGATCGGGCCGGCTGGGTCACCGGTCGGCCGGTCTGGTGGGGTCAGATCTTGGTGGCCAGGCTGAGAGCAAAGTCGCCAGCGGGGTCGGTCATCCACCGATCGAGGTGCAGGCCGGCGGCGGTCAGTTCGGCTTCGATGCCGGTGCGCCGGAACTTGGCGCTGATCTCGGTGCGGACCTCTTCGCCGGCGACGAACTCGACGGTGAGGTCCAGTTGGGCGATGTGCACGCGCTGATCGCGGAGGGATCGCAGCCGCATCTCGATCCACTCGTGCTCGGTCTCGAACCGGGCCACGTGGACGAACTGCTCGATGTCGAAGTCGGCCTCGAGTTCGCGGTTCATCACGCGCAGCAGGTTGAGGTTGAACGCCGCGGTGACGCCGGCCGCATCGTCGTAGGCCGCCTCGAGTCGGGCGACGTCCTTCACCAGGTCGGTGCCGAGCAAAAGGCTGTCGCCCACGGCCATGCCGTCGGCCAGGTCGGCGAAGAACTGCTCACGCTGGGGCGGGGTGAAGTTGCCGATGGTGCTGCCGAGAAAGGCGATCATCCGACGCCCACCCGCAGGCAGGTCACCGAGGTGGCGCTCGAAATCGCCGACCACGGCGTGGATCGCGACCCCGGGGTACTCGGTGCTGATCGATTCAGCGGCAGATCGGAGGGTCGACTCGCTGATCTCGAACGGGCAGAAGCGCTTCAGTTGACCGGCGGCGGCGAAGGCATCGAGCAGCACGCGGGTCTTGTCCGAGGTGCCTGACCCGAGCTCGACCAAGGTGTCGGCGTGGCTGGCGGCGACGATGGCTGCGGCCTCGGTCCGCAGGATCGTGCGCTCGGCCTCGGTGGGGTAGTACTCGGGCAGCCGGGTGATCTGGTCGAACAGGTCGCAGCCGTGGTCGTCGTAGAACCACTTGGGGGGCAGCTCCTTCGGGTGCGAGGTGAGGCCTCGCCGCACGTCGGCCCGCAACGCGTCGTCGAGGTCGGTCGGGCCCATGAGCACATCGACGGTGATGAGCGCAGCGGTGGAGTCGAGCATGGTGGTGGTCTCCGGTCAGATCGGGGTGAGCTCGATGCCCGAGGCATCGATGCGCAGCAGAGAATGATCGGCAACAGGGGTCCAGCCTGGGCCGTCGTCGTAGGGCTCGGAGGCCAGCTCGACGGCGTGTCGATCGGCTCCCGAGCGCAGATGCAGCGAGTTGGCCAGGCGGGTGGCCAACAGTTGGTCGCCGTCGGTCATCAGCACGGTGTACCGCCCGCCTTCACGAGCGAGGGGAACGACCACGTTGGTGAGGGCGGTGGCGGGGTCGGCCCCCGCGTCGATGCGGTCCAGAACCAGACCGAACAGCAGCTCACTGTCGGCGTCACCCTGCAGGGTTTCCTGCCGAGCGGGTGAGAGCTCGGCGAAAAGATCATCGCGGCGACCATTGCGGTAGCCCTCGACGAAGCCGTTGTGGGCGAAGAGCCAGCGACCCGACACGAAGGGGGCGTTGCCGGCGACTTCAGTCGGTGAG
>JAYUBX010000156.1:0-2153 GCA_043740665.1 Candidatus Neomicrothrix sp. | reverse complement strand
GAGGCGAATCCGGCCGGCACCGCGATCAACAGAGCTGCGCCGGTGCCCCGCAACACCGCGGCTCGGTCAATCGGCACGCGCCGGGCGCCGGGTCCAGCCGCCGCCGACGAGGCAGATGAGGCAGCGTCGCTCACGCGAGATCAGCGAACGGGTTGGGGCCGAATCGACTCGGCAGACCCAGCTTGCCGGGGTTCAGGATGCCGTTTGGATCGAGCGCGGTCTTGACCGCGCCCAGCACACCGAGGCCCGAACCGAGCGCCTCGGCCATGAACCGAGCCCGATTGATGCCGACGCCGTGATGGTGACTGAGGGCGCCACCGTGGGCCAGGACGGCGCGGGTTCCGGCATCCCACGCGGCGCGGTAGTAGGCCACCTTCTGCTCGGGATCAGTGCCCGGCTTGCCGGCGAAGGTGAAGTAGAGGCAGGCGCCGTCGGTGTAGGCGTGGGACTGGTGAGCCGACGCGGCCAGGGTGCCCGGCACCGCCTGTATGGCGGCCACCGCGTCGCGATAGATCGCCGGCAAGGCCGACCACGAACCGGTGATCTCCATCGTGTCGACCACCAACCCGCCACTGATCAGCTGCTCGAGCTGATCGACGTTGTTGCGGTGGCCCATCCACTGCTCGACCAGATCGATGTCGAGCGGCAGGCCGATCTGGCAGATCTCCTCAACGACCTCGATTGTGGCGTCGACCAGACAGGGATCGCCCTCGTCGAGCACCAGCAGCACCGCCACGTTGCCCGTCTTGTAGGTGCGATCGGCCTCGACCGGGTCGTAGAGCCGCAGCATGGCCGGGGTGGCGCCCCGACGCAGGATCTGGCGACAGGCCTCGAGGCCATCGGTGAACGAGGCGAACCCGTAGGCCAACCGCCGTTCGTGCGGCGGTGCCGGATGCAGCCGCAGGCGCGCCGCGGTGATGATGCCGAGTGTGCCTTCGCTGCCGACGAAGAGCTGGTTGAGGTCGGGGCCGGTGGCCTGGCGGGCGTTGCCCTCGGTGTGGATCTCGGTGCCGTCGGCCAGGGTCACGTCGAGGCCGACGACCATGTCCTCGATCTTGCCGTAGCGGGTCGAGAGCTGACCGGCGCCGCGGCAGGCCAGCCAACCGCCGACGGTCGACAGCGCCACCGACTGGGGCCAGTGGCCGCACGTCAGGCCGTAGGTGGTGCGCAGCTCGTGTTCGAAGTAGTCACCGAAGGTGCCGGCCAGCACATCGGCCGTGAGCGACGAGTCGTCGACACTGCGGATGCCTTTGAGGTCGCACAGGTCGAGCACGATGCCGCCGTACAGCGGCACCGACGAGCCACAGACGCCGCTGCGTCCGGCCGCCGCGGTGACGGGGATGCCGGCCTCGTTGGCGATGGCCAGCACCGCGCCCACCTCGCCGGGGGACTGGGGGCGGGCGACCGCCGCCGCCAGGGCGGGCACCTGCCCATCGAGCGCCCAGGTCATGGCGAGTGGCCACCAGTCACGGCTCGACTCGGCCCGGGTCGCGGCATCGATGGTGACATCGGCGCAGACGGATCGGAGTCGTTCGAGCACGGCATCGGGCACGTCGACCGTCGAGTTGGCCAGGTGGGCCGAAGCCGAGGCGGCGCCACCGGTCAGGCCGATCGGCGCGGTTGGCGCCCCAGGCCCGAGGTCAGGCAGCGAGTGGGGGGTCATGCTCATGGGTCAGGCTCCGGTGGCAGCGTCGAGGGCAGTCTCGGGCAGATCGGCGGCGAGCCGTTCTTCGTCTATGGCGGCACGGTACGCCTTGACCTGGCGCTCCTGCTCGGCGGCGTCCCAACCCAGGTCGTCGGCCACCAGTGCGGCGACGGCCGGTGCGGCGTCTGCCGTGGCGTCACGACCGAGCAGCCGGGCTCGGGTGCGCCGGCTCAGGATGTCGTCCAGGGTGCGGGCCATCTCGTAGCGCGCCCCGTAGACGGCCTCGGCCCGCAGGTAGGGCAGGCCGACGATCAGCGGCTCGGCCAGCGTCGGGTCGTGGTCGATCATGGCCAGCAGCCCACGGGCCTCGCCGCCGTAGCGGTTGGCCAGATGCTCGGTGCGACTGGCCGTGGTCGAGGCCCCGGACGACTCGAGCCCGTTGCGGTCGAGGGGTCCGGCCTCGGCGGCCTGGGCCAGCACGTCGGTGTAGCCCTTGGCGCCCCGAAGC
>JAYUBX010000155.1:0-23815 GCA_043740665.1 Candidatus Neomicrothrix sp. | reverse complement strand
CACCCGGCCTCCGACGAATCAGTCCGGCGTCGGATCGGAGCGACCAGACACCCGGCGTCCGACCCAGTCGATAGCGTGGCGGCGTGCGTGAACTGGTGGCCGTTGCTGTCCCGGGTGGTCCGGCCTTCGTCGATGTGCTGCGACGGATCTGGGATCGGGGCGATGCCCTGTTGCCCATCGACCCCCGGCTACCCGGGCCGGCCGTGGCCCGTCTGCTTGATGCCATGGCCCCGAGCCGGGTGGTCGATCGGTTCGGCGACGAGACGCCCCGCGCCGGCGGGCGTCCGATCGAGAGCGGCGACGCGCTGGTCATACCCACCAGCGGCTCGACTGATACCCCCAAAGGGGTCGTGCACACGCACGATTCGGTGGCGGCGTCGGCGGCCGCCACCAGCGCGCGACTCGGGGTCGAGCCGGACCGCGACCGCTGGCTCTGCTGTCTGCCACTGGCCCACGTTGCCGGCCTGTCGGTGGTCACCCGGGCGCTGCACACCGGCACGCCGCTCGAGGTCCATCCGACCTTCGACGCCGCTGCGGTCACCGATGCCGCCCGGCGCGGCGCCACCCTCTCGACCGTGGTCCCCACCGCGCTGGCCCGCATCGACCCGAGTCGCTTCCGCCGCCTGGTGGTAGGGGGTTCGGCACCACCGGCCGTCGTGCCGCCCAACGCCGTCATCAGCTACGGCATGACCGAGACCGGCAGCGCGTTCGTCTACGACGGCGTCGCCCTCGACGGGGCCGAGGTCCGCATCGTTGAGGGCGAGATCCAGGTGCGGGGGCCGATGCTGCTGCGCGCCTATCGCGATGGCACCGACCCGAAGGACTCCGACGGGTGGCTCGCAACCAATGACGCCGGCGAATGGGCGAGCGACGGCCGGCTCGTGGTGCACGGCCGCCGGGGCGACCTGATCATCACCGGCGGTGAGAACGTCTGGCCCAACACCGTCGAGCAGGTCCTGGCCCGACATCCGGATGTGGCCGAGGTCGCTGTCGTCGGCCGTCACGATCCCGACTGGGGCCAACGGGTGGTCGCCGTCGTCGTGGTGACCGCGGGAGCGAATCCTCCGACCCTCCAGGACCTGCGCACCCACGTGAAGCGCCAGCTACCGGCGTTCGCCGCCCCCCAGTCGCTCGAACTGGTTGACGCCCTGCCCCGCACGCTGTTGGGCAAAGTCGAGCGCCGCTCGCTCTGACCACATGGCGTGATGCGGTTCATGAGACCGACAAGAGAAATGGGTCATCCGACCCAGCTCGGTGGGCACATTGGCACTGTGGCCGGCAATCCGGCGTGCCGGTACTGGGTGAGTCAAGCGTCCACATGGTCGGGCCTTGTGCTCGAATGAGTTCGTTGGGGCGTCCTGCATGGTGTCGTATGAATTCGCGAGGGCCTGGCTGCAGGCGCGGTGCCGAACCGATCGGGGCGCCTCGCTGGTCGAGTACGCCCTGCTGGTGGCGCTCATCGCGGTGGTCTGCATCGCCGCCGTCACGTTCCTCGGGGCCAAGACCTCGGTCAAGTTCAGCGCGGTCGGCTCAGCCATCAAGTAGACCCATCATGTCCAGCCGCCGGCGAGCGGCCGGACGGCGCGGCTCACGCGACAATTGCAGGATGAGAGCACGGATATGAGTTCACGCGACGCGCCCGATGACCCCGCTATCGGTCGCATGCACTTCGACCGAATGGATGACGGCACTGACGCCGACTTCGAGCTGCTCAAGCGCGTGCATCAGCACAACCTGCTGGTGCTTCCCGATCTGCTACTCGGTCTGCTCACCGACATGCGGGCTGATGTGGCGTATCCGGTCGATCGGCTCGACCACAGCCTGCAGGCGGCGACGCGCGCCCGGCGCGACGGGGCCGACGAGGAACTCATCGTCGGCGCGCTGCTGCACGACATCGGCGAATCGCTGGGGCCGATGAATCATGGCGCCGTGGCCGCGGCGATCCTGGGGCGTTCATCTCCGAGCAGAACCGATGGGTGCTCGAGCATCACCCGCCGTTCCAGACCTATTTCTACGGCGAGCACCTCGGGCTCGACCCCAACGCCCGCGAGCAGTTTGTCGATCACCCCTACTACCAGGCGTGTGTCGACTTCACCACCAACTGGGACGAGGTCTCGTTTTACCCGGCCTACCAGGCCGAGCCAATCGAAACCTTCGAACCCTTGGTGCGCCAGCTGCTCGATCGTCCCTGGCAGCCACCGTCTCCGTCGCCACCGACCGCGACCTGACCCGGAGCGTCGCCTACGGAGCGACCGTGGTGGTGGTCACGGCATAGGCCGTCGTCGACGACGTACCTGATCCGGACGAACCCTTGGGCAGGTTGCCGACCAACTGCACGGCGTCGATCTCGGCCCACGACTGCACCTGGCTCTGATCGATGGTGATGGCCACCGTGTTCACCGCGAAGTCGACCCCGGTCACGGGTACCGGGTAGAGGCGGGGGCAGGTCGTGACCTTGGTGGGCTGGCCCTGGTAGATGGTGGCCTTCTGGCCGTCCGGCCCGGATACGACCACGGTGACGATGGCACCGGGGTTGTAGGTCTCACGGATGTTGATGCCCGTGGGGATCACGGCCTTGGTGTAGCCGAGCGTGATGGTGTCGACGGTGTCGTGGCCGGCGCTGGCCCAGGCCTGGCCGATATCGCCGCACTCGTCCGCCGGCGTGGGCCCGGTGACGTCAGGGGCTCCAGTTGCCTGATGTTCCGACCACGACGCGTCAGGGGTGTCGCCATAGCTGGTGGTGGCCTTGGCGGTGGTCGCCCACTGCAGCGTGTCACCGCTGAACGTGTTGCCAGGGGTCGTACCCGTCGTCACGCGTGTGGTCGGCGTGACCGAGTTGCTGCTGCTGCCGACTTCGGCGTTGCCGTTGGCCGACGTGTTCGCCGGCGTATCCTTCTTGCCGCAGGCCGACACCCCCAACAGGGCCACCGCCGCCATGGCCACCACTGCCATCTTCATGCCCGTGCCGTACGTCATCTCGGTCCTCCCGTCCACGGTCACCGTCGACCGAATCGGTCGACAGCCTTCCACCTTTGACCCCTCGATGCGACGACCCTGAACCACATCGATCGAGATCCGACCGAGCCCCGTTCGACACAGCACTCGGCAGACGCTCGATGGACGGGCCACCTAAACCAGAGGAACATCGATCATGAGCGATCTCGAATCGAGTGACCTGGTCATCGGATCCGACGGGCGCCGGCGCTGCCCGTGGGGCGTCGGCCCGGCTGATTATCTGGGCTACCACGACGACGAATGGGGCCGACCTGTCGTCGATGATGTCCGCCTCTACGAGAAGTTGTGCCTCGAAGGTTTCCAGTCCGGCCTGGCGTGGATCACGATCCTGCGCAAGCGCAACAACTTTCGACGCGCCTTCGCCGGGTTCGATCCCGCCGTCGTGGCGCGGTTCGGCGCCGACGACGTCGAGCGGTTGCTGAACGACACGGGCATCGTGCGCCACCGAGGCAAGATCGAGGCGACCATCAACAACGCTCGCGCCACCCTCGAGGTGCAGAACCGTCACGGCTCGCTCGCCGCACTGGTGTGGTCGTTCGCACCGCCGACCTCGGCCCACCCGCCGCCCGCTCAACTGGCGGACGTACCCGCCTCAAGCCCTGCGTCGTCGGCGTTCGCCAAGGCGCTGAAGGGCGAAGGATTCCGGTTCATCGGCCCGACCACTGCGTATGCCGCCATGCAGTCCCTCGGCCTCGTCAACGATCACCTTGACGGCTGCTGGGTACGCGAGGCCTGCGGCGCCGACCGCGACGCAGCCACGATTCCGGGCGCCTGACTCGGCGATTCAGCTGCCGAGTAGGGCGCCCCCATCAATGACCGTGGTGGTACCGGTGACCCACGACGACGCGTCCGAGCACAGGAACACCGCGGCGTTGGCGATGTCGTCGGGTTCACCCAGACGACCCAGCGGGTGGTGAGCCGCGATGGCCACTTCGTTGGGCTCCCACAGGGTCCGTGCCATGTCGGTCTTCACCAGACCGGGGGCGATGGCATTGACCCGCACACCCGGTGAGAGCTCGAGCGCCAGTTGCCGGGTCAGGTGGATCACCGCCGCCTTGGTGCCGTTGTAGACCCCGATCGACGACTCGACCGACAGGCCACCGACCGACGCGATGTTGAGCACGACTCCCCCGCTCTCGGCCATGGCGGCGCGCCACGCCGCCTGGGTCCACGTGAGGGGTCCCCGCCAGTTGACGGCGACGGTCTTGTCGAAGCGACCGACGTCGATGTCCATGCTCGGCCCGAAGTAGGGGTTGGTCGCGGCGTTGTTCACGAGGATGTCGAGCCCATCGAATCGCTCGACGGTCGCCGCGACACAAGCGTCGGCCTGGTCGGGCTCACCGGCGTTGGCGGCGAACACGGCCACGTCGGCCCCGGTCTCGGCTCGGATGGACGCGGCGGTCGACTCGAGATCGTCGATCTTTCGCGACGTGAGCATGACCGATGCCCCACTGGCAGCCAGAGCGGTCGCGATAGCTCGGCCGATCCCCCGGGACGCGCCGGTGACCAGCGCGACTTTTCCATCGACTCGAACGTCCATGCTGCGACTCTAGAACGACGCGGCCACGGCAGTCGGGGCGCACTGGCCGGGCGGCGAGGAGCCGCCGCTAGGTTGAGGCCATGAGCCACCTCAACCGTCTGGCGATGGAGACCTCGCCCTATCTACGCCAGCACGCCGACAACCCGGTCGACTGGTTTCCGTGGGGCGACGAGGCGTTCGCCAAGGCGCGCGCCGACGACAAGCCGGTACTGCTCTCGATCGGCTACTCGGCGTGCCACTGGTGCCACGTCATGGCCCACGAGTCGTTCGAGGACGACGCCACCGCCGCCCTGATGAACGAACTGGTCGTGAGCATCAAGGTCGACCGTGAAGAGCGGCCCGACATCGACGCCATCTACATGGATGCGGTGCAGGCCATGACCGGTCACGGCGGCTGGCCGATGACGGTGTTCCTGATGCCCGACGGACGGCCGTTCTTCGGCGGCACCTACTTTCCGAAGGTCGCTCGTGGCAACATGCTCAGCTTCACCGACCTGCTGCGGCGCATCGACGACGTGTGGCGCACCCGGCGCGACGACCTCATCGAACAGGCCGACGACCTGACCCAGTCGATCAGTCGAGGGGCCGAGCTCACCACCCGCGACACCATTCCCGGGCCCGACGCCCTCGGCAGCACCTACGCCGCCGTCGCCGGCCAGTTCGAGCCCGAATGGGGCGGCTTCGGCCACGCTCCGAAGTTCCCCCAGACCATGACCCTCGAGTTCCTACTGCGCGCCCACGCCCACAACCAGGCACCGCAGACGCTGGCCATGGTCACCACCTCGCTCGACGCCATGGCCTCGGGCGGCATCTACGACCATCTCGGGGGCGGATTCGCCCGCTACTCGGTCGACGAACAGTGGCTGGTGCCCCACTTCGAGAAGATGCTGTACGACCAGGCGCTGCTGGCCCGGGTCTACCTGCATGCCTGGCAGGTCACCGGTGAGCCCCGCTATCGCCAGGTGCTCGACGAGACGCTCGACTACGTCAACCGCGACCTGCGTCACCGGGGTGGCGGTTTCTACTCGGCCGAGGACGCCGATTCGCTCGATCCCGACGGCCACACCGAGGAGGGCCGCTTCTCGACCTGGACCCTCGACGAGGTGCAGACCGTGCTGGGCAACGCAACCGCGGCGGCGGCCGAGTGGTGGGGCATCACCCCGGGCGGCAACTTCGACGGCCGCACCATCCTCACCCGACCGGTACGGGGTGACCTGATCCGCCCGCCCGAGATCGAGCGGGCCCGCCGCGAACTCTTCGACCATCGCGAGGGACGGCCCCGGCCCGGACTCGACGACAAGGTGCTGACCGAGTGGAACGGACTGATGCTGGCCACCCTGGCCGAAGCCGCCCACGCGACCGGCAACGGGGGTTGGCTGGTCGACGCGATCCAGACCGGCGAGTTCCTGCTCGCCAACCTGCGCCGCGACGACGGACGTTGGCTCCGGTCGTGGCAGGCCGGGTCGGTGACCGACGTCGCCGCCGGGTCCGCCGGACGAGCCCAACATCTCGCCTACGCCGCCGACTACGCCGCCCTGGTCGACGCCTTCACCCGGCTGGCCGAGGCCAGCGGCCAGGCCCGGTGGATCGCCGAAGCCCGGCGCGTCGCCGACGACCTCATCGACTTGTTCTGGGACGACGAGCGCGGCGGCGTCTTCACCACGGGCCGCGACGCCGAGGCGCTGGTCACCCGACCGAAGGACCTGATGGACAACGCGACTCCGTCGGCCAACAGCCTGGCCGCCGTCGGGCTGCTGCGCCTGGCGGGACTCACCGGCGATGACCGCTACACCGAGCACGCGGCGGCGATCCTGCGGCTGCTGGCCGAGCCGGCGACGCAACATCCGACCGCCTTCGGTCACCTGCTGGCCGCTGTCGACCTGTGGAACACCGGCACGACCGAGATCGCCATCATCGGCGACCGCCCCGACCTGGTTCGTCACGTCGCCGAGTCGTACCGACCCAACGTGGTGGTGGCCTGGGGCGAGCCGTATCCGTCGCCGCTCTGGGATGAGCGCGACGCCGGCCCAACCGACGCCGGCCAGGCCTACGTCTGTCGCAACTTCACCTGCCAGCGTCCCGTCACCACCGTCGACGACCTCGAGTCCCAACTCTCCTCCTGACCCCACCAACCCGAACCCCCACCCAACCCAACCCCCAAAAACCCGAACCTTGGGCGTTTTTGCGCATCAGGGCGCGCTCTGGGACACAAGGTTCGGGGATTTTCGGTTCGGGGACGCCGTTACCAGCCATTACCAGCCGTTGCGGTGGACGACCTGGTCCAGCCCTCGCCGGCCCCGCGCCACCGACCGGCTGGGCCGGCTGGGCTGGTCGGGGGCCGGATACCCGATGGCGACGGTGCCGATGGGTCGATGCCCTGACGGCACGCCCAACTCGGCCAGCAGCTCAGCCTCGTGGTCGAAGATCCCGAAGAACAGGGCACCCAGATCGGCATCGACGGCGGCCAGCAACATAACCATGGTGCTCATGGCGGTGTCGACCAGCCAGTAGGGAACCGGCCAGTCATCGGCGGCGGCGCCCAGCCCGGTCGCCCGCTTGTCGGGCTCGGCGTAGCGGTCGACGTACGCCTGCGAATCAGTGAAGGGGATCACCAACGCCGGGGCGAGCAGCAGCTGGGGCCATGGGAACGCCTCGCGACGTTCGGGAGGCAGAGTGACCCGCCAGTAGCGATCGGTCTGCTCGGCGCCCTCGAGCACCACGAACGACCAGCCCTGACTGAACCCAGCCGACGGGGCGTGGGTGGCCAGCTCGAGAATGCGGTCGAGCGTGCCCGGCGGCAACGGCCGATCCTCGAAGGCGCGCACCATGCGACGGCGCCGAATCGCGTCCTCGAGCTCCATGGGCTTCCCTGTCGACAATCCGGCAGTCCGAGTTCGGCGCCGACCCGAAGGATCCGGCCATCGGGCTAGCTCAGTTTGGCCAGCTGCTCGGCCATCGCCCAACCGAAGGCGATGATCGAATCGCCCCGGGCAACGTCGAGCTGGTCGAACAACGCCACGACGGCGGGGTCGAGGTTCTCGGGCTTGAGGCTCTCGTGGTCGAGCACCAACGGAAAGGCGCCGTCGCCGGCGGCGGTGAAGTCACGGTCGTTGTAGCCGCCCGACTCGACACCGAAGCGCTTGGCCAACCGACGGCCCCAGGCTCGCTCCTCGCCACTGGCCTTGTGCTCGGGCCGAGGCACGATGTCGTCGAGGGCCTTGAAGGCCTCGAACCCACCGGCGTTGGTGAACCGGCTGCCGACGAGGACGTCCTCGTCGGGGAAGGCCAGTACCGCTCGGCGGTACTGATCGGTCATGATCGCCCGCAGGGCCGAATCACGCCGTGAGGTGCGCCGGATCGACGCCAACCCGATGAGCACCGCGGGGGTGCCGCCGATGCGTTCGAGGGTGCTGAACGAGAACCCCTTCAGCGATCGGCCCTCTCGGGCCAGGGTGATCAGCACCCATGCTTCGGTCTGCTTCGACAGCAGACCGACCTCGAATCGGGACGGGCCGTCAACACAGATATCGGCCATTTCGGCCAACTCCGCGTCGCTCAGCGCCGTGCAGTCCTTGGTCTCGACCTCGATTGCCATACGCTCAATTGCCCCCGGGCATGGTGCGGTGGACCAGAAGAGTCCGCAGGAACGGACCCCTCTAGTCCAGCGGTCGCGAGCGGTTTGCGCAACTCGGGGATTTTGGCCCGCCGGATCGGCCGCCCCGCAGCGCCCCTCAGGCGGCGATGGCGTCGGGTCCGAGCAGCACCCGCAGCTCGGCGATGAGGCCGTTCGAGGCGTCAACATTGAACTCGCCGGGCAGCCGCAACACTTGGCGATCACCGAGGTGCAGGAACACCTGCGACTCGCCCGGGTGTTCGCTCAGCAGACCCTTGAGGTCGGCCAACAGGTGCTCGCTCAGCGCGTTGGTCGACAACTGGATGCGCACCGGCGGCGCGCCGTCGGTGATGGGCTCGAACAGCTGCAGCTCGAGCGCCATGAGCTTGGGCGTGTCGTCGCGACCGTCGACGCGAGCCTTGACGCAGACGATCGCATCGTCGGCGAGCAGATGGCCGAACTGCTGCATGGTCTTCGGGAACACCATGACCTCGATCGAGCTCTGCAGGTCCTCGAGGACGAACACGGCCATGAGGTCACCCTTCTTGGTCCACTTGCGTTGCAGGCTGGTGACGAGCCCGCCGACGACCCGCATGCTGCCGTCGTCGACCCCTTCGAGCTCGGCGATCGAGCACTCGGTGCGACGCCGCAACGACGCCTCGGCCCCCATGAGCGGATGGTCGCTCACGTAGAGACCGAGCATCTCCTTCTCGAAGCCCAGCCGCACCTTCTTGTCGAACTCGATGGCCGGAATCGTGGTGCGGATCTCGGGTGTCGACACCGAGCTCGCGTCGTCGGCAACCATCGAGAACAGGTCGAACTGCCCTTCGGCTTCGCGGCGGCGGCGCACCACCGTGGTCTCGAGGATCTCTTCGTGAACGGCGAGCAGTCCCTGGCGCGGATGGCCCATCGAGTCGAAGGCACCGGCCTTGATGAGCGACTCGATGGTGCGCTTGTTGAGCACGCCGAGATCGACCCGGTCGCAGAAGTCGTAGAAGTCGACGAACGATCCGCTGGCTTCACGTTCGCTGACGATGAGCCCGACCAGGCCCTCGCCAACGTTGCGCACCGCCGAGAGCCCGAACGGGATCGAGCCGACCCCGCCCACGCCGTCGGAGCCGTCGCCGGCAACGGCGACGAAGTCGCTCATCGACACGTTGACGTCGGGTACCAGCACGGCGACCCGCATCTGGCGGCACTCGTTGAGGTAGACGGCGGCCTTGTCGAGGTTGGTCTTGACGCTGGTCAGCAGCGCGGCGAAGTACTCGACCGGATAGTTGGCCTTCAAGAAGGCGGTCTGGTAAGCCACCAGCCCGTAGCCGTAGCTGTGGCTCTTGTTGAAGGCGTAGTCGGCGAACGGCTCGATGATGTCGAACAGCGCCGTGCCGATGGCGGCGCCGTAGCCGGTGGCCTCGCAGCCCGCGACGAACTTCTCACGCTCGAGGGCGATCAGCTCTCGGTTCTTCTTGCCGGTGGCCTTCCGCAGGTTGTCGGCTTCGGCCAGCGTGTAGCCGGCGAACCGCTGCGCCACCCGCATCATCGATTCTTGATAGATCATCAACCCCTGTGTGTCGCCCAGCAGCGCCTCGAGGTCGGGGTGCAGGTACTCGATCGGCTTTCGGTGATTCTTACGATCGGCATAATCGTTGTGCATGTTGGCGGCCATGGGGCCGGGCCGGTAGAGCGCCACGAGGGCGGCGACGTCCTCGAAGCTGTCGGGAGCCAACGAGCGCATGAGCTGGCGCATGGCGCCGCCCTCGAGCTGGAAGACCCCGATCGAGTCGCCCGCCTGCAACAACGCATAGGTCTTGGCGTCGTCGAGGGCGATGAGGTCGATGTCGAAGTCGAGGTCGTGGGTCGCCCGAACGAGGGCCTGCGTGTCGGAGATGACGTCGAGGTTGCGCAGGCCGAGGAAGTCCATCTTCAACAGGCCGAGCTCTTCGACGCCGTGCATCTCGTACTGGGTGACGACCGGGGCGAGCTCGGGATCCTTGCCCGCTTCGGGCTTGCGCTGGATGGGCAGGTACTCGGTGAGCGGTTCCTTGGTGATCACCACCGCGGCGGCGTGGATGCCGTCCTGGCGACGCAGACCTTCGAGGCCGCGGGCGACGTCGATGACCGACTTGGCGTCGGGATCGGTGGCGTACATGTCGCGCAGCTCACCCGCCATCTTGAAGCCGTCGACGAACTTCGGATGCTCGTCGAGACAGGCGTAGAGCGGCGTGTCGCGGCCCATCACGAGGGGTGGCATGGCCTTGGCCACCTTGTCGCCGACCACGTAGGGATAGCCCAGCACGCGAGCCGCGTCACGCACCGCGGCTCGGGCCTTGATGGTCGAGAAGGTGACGATCTGGGCGACGTGATCGCGGCCGTAGCGTTCGGCCGCGTAACGGATCATCTCGTCCCGGTAGCGCGAGTCGAAGTCCATGTCGATATCGGGCATCGATACCCGGGACGGGTTGAGGAATCGCTCGAACAGCAGGTCGTACTGGATGGGGTCGAGGTCGGTGATGCGCAGGCAGTAGGCCACTGCGCAACCGGCCGCGCTCCCCCGCCCCGGACCGACCCGGATGTTGGCGTCGCGGGCATGCTTGATCAGGTCCCACACGATCAGGAAGTACGACGAGAAGCCCATGTCACCGATGACCTTGAGCTCGAACGCCAGCCGTTCGGCCGCCGTGTCGGTCAGTTGGTCGCCCCACCGTTCGCGAGCGCCGGCGAACGTGAGCTTCTCGAGGTAGTCGGCGGCGCCGGAGTGGCCCTCGGGGATCGGGAAATCGGGCAGCTGCGGCTTGCCGAACTCGATCTCGACGTCGGCCCGCTCGGCCACCCACAGGGTGTTGTCGCAGGCCTCGGGCAGCTCGGCGAACAACCGCCGCATCTCGTCGGCCGTCTTGAGGTAGTGCTGATCGCCGGTGAACTTGAAGCGGTCGGGGTCGCTCATCAGCGCCCCGGTCTGCACGCACAGCAGGGCGTCGTGGGCCTCGTGGTCTTCCTGGTGGGTGTAATGGCTGTCGTTCGTGGCCAGCAGCGGCGCCTTGATCTTGCGAGCGATCTCGAGCAGCTGGGGATTGGTCTGCTTCTGCTCGGGCAGCTGGTGGTCCTGCAGTTCGATGAACAGGTTGTCGCGGCCGAAGATGTCCTGCAGGCGGGCCGCCTTGGCCAGGGCATCGGCCGGATCACCCTTGAGCAACGCCTGCAGCACCTGACCGCCCAGGCAGCCGGTGGTAGCGATGATGCCTTCGTGGTGGGCCTCGAGCAGCTCCCAGTCGACCTTGGGCTTCATGTAGTAGCCCTCGAGGTAGGCCCGGCTCGACAGCTGAATCAGGTTCTTGTAGCCGACGTTGCTCTCGGCCAGGGCAGTGAGGTGGTAGTACGCCTTGCGGCCACCCTCGGCATCACCGCCCGAATCGTCCATCCGGCCCCGCCGCGGCGGCCGCTCGGTGCGCGACTCGTACGCCATGTAGAGCTCGCTGCCGATGATCGGCTTGACGCCTTGATCGCGGCACGCCTGGTAGAAGTCGAGGACCCCGTACATGTTGCCGTGATCGGTGATGCCAACTGCCGGCTGACCGTCGGCCGCGGCCTTGGCCACCAGCTCGCCGACCCGTGCCGCGCCGTCGAGCATCGAGAACTCGGTGTGCACGTGCAGATGGGTGAACGACTCGGCCACGGCGGCGCTGGACTCCTTCCGCGGTACTCCCCACACGCGTTATCCACAGGGTTTATCCCCAGGTGTGGACGACTTACACGAGTGTGATTCCTCCGCTCGGGCGACTGTAGCGCGCGATTCGCGACCAGGTACCGGGGCCCCCGACAGGCCGAGACGTTGACCGGCCGGGCCGCCTACAGGTAGGTGCCGGGGCGTTCGGTGGCCGTCGGCGGCGGGGCCTGACCGGCGGGCAGTTCGCCCCGCATGTTCTCGAGTTGCTGGCGGGCCGCCATCTGCTGGGCGAACAGGGTGGCCTGGATGCCGTGGAACAACCCTTCGAGCCAGCCGACCAGCTGGGCCTGAGCCAGCCGCAGCTCGACATCACTGGGCACGACGCCCTCCTCGAACGGCAGCGCCAACCGTTGCAGCTCGTCGCGCAGATCCGGCGACAGGGCCGACCCGAGCTCGGTGATCGAGGTCTCGTAGATCGCCTTGAGGCGCTCGCGACCGGGCTCGTCGAGCTGGGTGGTGCGCACCTCCTCGAGCAGCTGCTTGATCATCGAACCGACGCGCATCACCTTGGCCGGCTCGGAGACGTACTCGGCTTCGAGCTCGGGATCCTCGTCGGTTGCAAGGCCCGTGCTGCCGGCGGCCTCGGGGCCGCTCACCGCGTCGGGTCGGATCAGCTCTGGTGGCCTCGCCAGCTCGTGGGGCGGGGTGCCCACCGATGGGCCGGTGCCGTTCTCGTCGTCTGCCATCCTGGCATCCTTCCCGGGCGGACCCGACGACGCCAACCCGGTCAGGCCCGCTGGGCCAGCAGCGGTACCAGCATCTCGGCCGGCGTCACCGAGCCGTGTCGGGAGATCAGCTCGAACGGCCCACCGTCTTCGGGATCGTGGAACGAGACGAGACCCTTGGCCACGAGGGCCACATCGCCCAACCGGGATCGAGCGGCATCGGTGACCACCGGGCCAAACCATCCCTCGGCGATCATCTGCTCCTGGCTCAGCACCCATGCGTTGTCGCGATGGTGGGCGCTGGCGGCCTCGAGCAGGGCACCGTTGCGACCAGGGCGGGCATGCAGCCAGCGGAAGCGCCCCTCGCCCGACTGGAACGACACCTGATCGAGCACCTGGCGGTCGAGCCGCACGATGTTGTCGCCCACGTGCAGCTGCCCATGATCCGACGTCACCACCAGGACCGCGTCGCGGGGCAACACTGCGGCCAGCTCGCCCACCAGTCGGTCCACGTCGCGCAGCTCGGCCTCGTAGTGCTCGCCCAGCCCGTACTCGTGGGCGACCTTGTCGATGCCCTCGTAGTACGCATACACGAACGGCTCACCCGCCCGCAGCAACCGCCGAGCCTCGACGATCAGCGACGAGGTCACCCGGTAGCCGTTGAACCGCACGCCATCGAGATGGGCTGCGGTGAAACCACTGGTGCGGAAGTCGGCCCGGGTCACGATCGCCGGACGATGGCCCAGGAAGGCCGGAGCCGACTGCAGCTTGTCGGGCGGGATCGAGGCCCGGCTGTCGCGGCCGCCCACCGCCCACCGCAGCACGTTGAGCACCTGCCCGTCGATGCCCACGCGGTACCCGATGATCCCGTGCTCACCCGGCGTCAGCCCCGTGGTGATCGAGGTCATCGCGGTGCTGGTGGTCGACGGGGCGACCGTCGAGATGGCACCGCCCTGCATGGCGGCCAGCACCGGCGCCGATTTGAGCCGATCCTGCAACTGCAGCCAGCCCAGGCCGTCGAGCACCAGGAACAGGACCTGATCGGCATCGGCGACACACGATGGGAACCAGTCCGGCATCGAGTCGGGGGGCTCGAGCAGCGACGCCATGACGTTGGTGACACACGCGCCGGCGTAGTCGGGAAGCAACGGCTCCGACGGCATCAACTGCTCCAAGCGCACCGGCTCGCGGCGCGACCCGTCGTCGACGGGGGGATCGTGGCCCAACGCAGGGTCCTTTCGTGAGAGGCCCACGCTAGCCAGGGCGAGCGTGGGCCATGGGGCTCATCCGCCGAACAAGGGCTTCGGGGTCGCGACGCCTACGATGTCGGGGTGAAGGTCTCGACCCGAGGTGACTACGCCAGCCGCGCCCTGCTCTCGTTGGCGATGCACCTGGGCCAAGAAGGACCCACGTCAGTGCGCGACATCGCCGAACGCACCGGCTTGCCCCAGCCCTACCTCGAGCAGATCCTGCTGGCGCTCAAGGGCGCTGGCCTGGTGCGGTCGAAGCGCGGCGTCGGCGGCGGATACGTGCTGGCCCGTGACCCCAGCGAGATCCCGCTCAGCGCCATCGTCAGCGCCGTCGACGGGCCCATCGTGGCAGGCGACTTCGGCGAGCCCCACACCAACGGCGCCTGCGACCACGAAGGCCAGTGCGTGCTGCTGGCGGTGTGGGCCGATGTCGGCGAGCACATGCGTCACTATCTCGATGCGCTGACGCTGGCCGACATCGTCACCATGGCCCGCGGCGACGCGGCCTGGCCCGGCGAGATCCCCGCCTAAAATCCCGAACCCCCAAAACCCCCGAACCTTGGGTGTTTGAGCGCACCCTGGTGCGCACATCCACGGAAGGTTGCGGATTTGGGGATGGTTGCGATCAGGTGAGGCGGGCGAGGGAACCCTTGAGATCGTCGGGCAGGGGCGAATCAAAGGCCAGATCGACCCCCGTGACCGGGTGCTGCAATCGCAGGGCGGCGGCGTGCAGCCAGGGGCGGTCGGCCGGGAACGACGGCTTGATACCGCCGTAGCGCGAATCACCCACGACGGCGTGACCGATGGCCCGCAGATGCACCCGGATCTGGTGGGTCCGGCCGGTCTCGAGCCGACACTCGAGCAGCGACACGTCAACGGGATCGTGATAGGTCGCCACCACCTGATAGCGGGTGCGAGCCTCGCGACCCTGGGCCGAAACCGTCATCCGGGTGGGCTCGCGGATCGAGCGGCCGATGGGAGCATCGATCATGCCGCTGAGCGAATCGAGCTCGCCCCACACCAGGGCCAGATACTGCCGCTCGACGTCGTGCGCCTTCAGCTGTGCCACCAGCGCCACGTAGGCGGCCGGCGAACGGGCCACCAGCAACAGGCCCGACGTGCCCTTGTCGAGCCGATGCACGATGCCGGGTCGGTCGGGATCGCCGACGCTTGCCAGCTCGGGATAGCGGGCCAGCAGCCCCTGCACCAGGGTGCCGTCGAGGTTGCCCGACCCCGGGTGCACCACCAGCCCCGCCGGCTTGTCGATCACCAACAGGTCGTCATCGGCATAGATGACGTTGACCGCAACATCGGGCTCGCCCACCATGGGCTGGCCGGCGGCGGCCAACAGTTCGTCGAGGTCGGCAACCACCCGCTGACCCTCAGCAACCCGCACCGAGCGCGTCGTCGCCACCTGGCCGTCGACCAGCACCTTGCCGTCGGTGATCAGGTCGGACACGTCGGCCCGGCTGACTCCGGTGACCATGGCCACCACACGGTCGAGTCGTTGACCGGCGAGCGCGGCCGGAATGAGCTCATTCATGGTCGCTGTCCATCCGGTGGTCGGTCTTGAAGCGTTCGCTCATGACTGCAGCCCGTCGTCGGAACCGAATGCGTAGATGATGGCCAGCACGATGCCACCGACCACCACCCCCATGTCGGCCACGTTGAACACCGGCCACCAGTGAAAATCGATGAAGTCGATGACTCGGCCCTGCATGAAGCCGGCATCGCTGCGCAGCGCCCGGTCGATCAGGTTGCCGATCGCCCCGCCCAGGACCAGACCGAGGGCGACAGCCCCGAGTCGAGACGAGGCTCGGCGGCCCTTCCACAACAGCCCGCCGACCACGACGACCGCCAACGGGGCGATGAACTGGCCACCGCCCTTGATGATGCTGAAGGCGGTGCCAGCGTTACGCACCAGGTTGAACTGCAGCGTCCAAACCACCGTGACGGTGTGGATGCTGAGCGCGTCAAGTGCCCACCACTTGGTCAACTGATCGAGCAGCACGACCGCGATGGCGACGCTGATCACCAGCCAGAGGTGTCGCGCCGGCGACCCGACGGCCACGACGTTCGCCGGTTGATCGAACAGGTCAGGCTCATCGGCCAGGTTCGGTGGATCGGACCGGTCGGACGGATCGTATGAGCCGCCGGGCGTCGAGTCGGCGTCGTGGGCCACGGCGAAGCGGGACACGACCGGCTCAGCGCCGACCGAAGCCCCCGACTTTGAACTCGACGCGCTCACGCGCCCACGGGATGGCCTTGAGTCGTTCGCGCGGGATCGGCTGGCCCGACACCTCGCAGATGCCATAGGTGCCGAGCTCGATCTTGGTCATGGCGTGGTCGATCTCCTCGACCGCGGCCCGAGCCTGATGGCTCAGGGCCAGGTCACGCTCGCGCTCGACGGCCAGGGTGTCACCTTCGCCCGATTCCTCGTCGAACTGCACGTCGCCCGGCTCGCGGAGCTCGGCCAGCGAATCGGCCTCGGCCTTGAGTGAATCGGCCTGACGCAGGTAGGTGGCTCGCTCGTCGATCATCAGCACCCGCTGGGCCTCGATGAACTTGATGTCGGCCGCGGTCAGCTTGCGGGGCGGCGCCGCCGCCTTGGCCGCCGCCGACTGCTGGGTGAACGGGTTGGCGGCCTTCACCATGGCGGGGGGCTTCTTGGCCGACGCCTTCTTGACCGAAGCCGCGGCCGTGGGCGCCGGAGCCTTGGCCGCCACCGCCTTCTGGGCCAACGCCGGCTTGGCCGTGGACTTGGCCACCGGGGCCTTCTTCACGGCCGGTGCTTTCTTGGCCGCCGGCGTCGACTTCGCCGCGGGTGCCGCCTTGGTCACGGCGGCCTTCTTGGCCACCGGGGCCTTCTTGGCGGCCGCGGCCTTCTTGGCCGGCTTGGCGACTGGGGACGAGGATGCTGCTGCCTGCTTCACGGGTGCCTTCTTGGTCGGCGACTTCGAGGTTGCCTTGGATGACGTACGGGCCGGAGTGCTCGAGGCGGGCGGCTGCTTGGCTGCCGTGGTCCGGTTGGTTGCTCTGGGCATCGGTGTCCTCCCCATCCCCGCCGCAAAGGTGCCGGACTATAGGCCGCGATCATGCGTGGGTCAAGAGCTTCCTTCGGGTACGGGGCCGGTGCATCGAGGAAACGTCGATCGGGCCCCGCGGTACGGCCACCTAGGCTACCGCCATGGTGTTCGGCCCCGTTGACCCCGATTTCGACCTCGTTGCGCTCGAGGACCGTGTGCTCGAGCGTTGGCGCGACCTGGACATCGTGGCCGAGACGCAGCGGCTCCGGAAGGACGCCGAACCCTGGATCTTCTACGAGGGACCTCCCACCGCCAACGGCCGGCCCGGCCTGCACCACGTCTGGGCCCGGGTGTTCAAGGACCTCTACCCACGGTTCCAGACCATGCGAGGCCGCAACGTTCCCCGCAAGGGCGGCTGGGACTGCCACGGCCTGCCGGTCGAGCTCGAGGTCGAGAAGGCCCTCGGCCTGCATTCGAAGAACGAGATCGAGGCCTATGGGGTCGCCGAGTTCAACCAGCATTGCCGCGATTCGGTGCATCGTTACGTCGAGGACTGGGCCGCGCTCACGGTCCGATCGGGTACCTGGATCGATACCGACGACGCCTTCTGGACGTTGTCGAACGACTACATCGAGTCGGTTTGGTGGTTGTTGAGCCAGCTGTGGCAGAAGGGTCTGCTCTACGAGGGCCACAAGGTCAGCCCGTACTGCGCCCGGTGCGGCACCGCGTTGTCGTCTCACGAGATGGGCCAGCCCGACGTCTACCGCGATGTCGTCGATCCGTCGGTCTACGTGCGGTTCCCCCTGATCGACGGCCCCACCACCGACCCCCGGGCCTCGGGCGCCGACCTGCTCGTCTGGACCACGACCCCCTGGACCCTCATCTCGAACGTGGCCGCCGCCGTCGGCGCCGACATCGACTACGCCCGGGTGCCGGCCGAGGCGTTCGGCTCGACCGGCCGTGACCTGGTCGTGGCGGTGCCTCGCCTGCCCGAGGGCGTCGAGCCGATCGAGGTCTGGAAGGGTCACGAACTGAGTGGGTGGCGCTACCAGCGGCCGTTCGACCTGCTCGACATCCCCGCAGGCACCAGCGCGTGGCGCGTCGTCGTGGCCGACTTCGTCACCACCGACGACGGCTCAGGCATCGTGCACCTCGCCCCGGCGTTCGGCGAGGACGACGCGGTCGTGGCCCGAGCCGAAGAGCTGCCGGTCCTCAACCCGGTCGATGCCGCCGGGACCTTCGACCAGCGAGTTCCGCCATGGCACGGGTTGTTCGTCAAGGACGCCGACCGCGGCATCATCGACGATCTGGCCGCCCGTGGCCTGCTCGTGCGCGAGCAGGCCTACGAGCACAGCTACCCCCACTGTTGGCGGTGCAGCACGCCCCTCATCTACTGGGCCAAGACCTCGTGGTTCGTCCGCACGTCCAGCAGGCGCGACGAACTGCTCCGCGAGAACGAGACCATCAACTGGCAGCCCGATCACATCAAGCACGGCCGGTTCGGCAAGTGGCTCGAAGGCAACGTCGACTGGGCGCTGTCACGCGACCGCTACTGGGGCACCCCCCTGCCGATCTGGCGCTGCGACGGGTGCGGCGACGAGCGCTGCATGGGCTCGGTCGCCGAGCTGTCGGCCGCAGCCGGCCGCGACCTGACCGACCTCGACCTGCACCGGCCCTACGTCGACGACATCACCTTGGCGTGTGCCAGCTGCAGCGGCACGGCGCGACGGGTGGCGCCCGTGCTCGACGCCTGGTTCGACTCGGGCTCGATGCCGTCGGCCCAGTTCCACTATCCGTTCGAGAACGAGGATCGCTTCCACCACTCGTATCCGGCCGACTTCATCTGCGAGGCCATCGACCAGACCCGCGGCTGGTTCTACTCGCTGCTCGCCGTCAACGCCCTGGTGTTCGACCGCGCCCCGTACAAGAACGTGGTGTGCCTCAACCTGATCGTCGACGAGAACGGTCAGAAGATGTCGAAGTCGCGGGGCAACGTCATCGCCCCGTGGGACATCTTCACCACCCAAGGCGCCGATGCGCTGCGGTGGTACTTCTTCTCGTCGGGCCAGCCGTGGACCCCGCGTCGCGTCTTCGAAGACGGCATCCGTGAGTCGACCCGGCAGACCCTGCTCACCTTCTGGAACGTCTTCTCGTTCTTCGCGACCTATGCCGACCTCGACGGTTGGCAACCGGCCGCGCCCGACTCAGGCGCCACGGCGGCGCCAGACCATGTGCTCGATCGCTGGATCCTCGGACAACTCGACGACACCGTCGTCGGCGTCACCAACGCGCTCGAGGCGTTCGACGCGTTGGCCGGCGCCAGCCGCCTGGCGTCGTTCATCGACGACCTGTCGAACTGGTACGTGCGCCGGTCACGCCCCCGGTTCTGGAAGAGCAGCGATCCGGCCGCCCACGCCGCGCTGTACGAGTGCCTGGTGACCACGGCGCAGTTGCTGGCTCCGTTCTGCCCGTTCCTGGCCGACGACGTGCACACCCGCCTCACCAGCGGTCGTTCGGTGCACCTCACCGACTGGCCGACCGACCACGGCCGTCGCGACACCGCGCTGGCCGACCAGGTCGACGCGTCGCGCCGACTTGTCGCCCTGGGTCGGGCAGCACGCACCGACGCCAAGGTTCGGGTGCGCCAACCGTTGTCCCGAGCGCTGCTGCTGCACCCCGGCATCGAGCTGGACCCGGCCATCGAAGCCGAGATCATGACCGAGCTCAACGTGCGCTCGCTCGAACGCATCGACACCCTGTCGGGGCTGATGAGCTGGACCGTCGTGCCCAACTTCCGCACCCTCGGCCCTCGCCTCGGACCCCGCGTCAACGAGGTCAAGGCCGCCCTGGCCGAGGCCGACGGTTCGGCCCTGCAACAGTCCCTCGAAGCCCATGGTTGGGTCGAGATCGCCGGCGAGCGCCTCGATGCCGGCGATGTCGAGGTCCGCGCCGACCGCCACGACGACTTCGCCCTCGCCGAGGATGACGGCTGGGCCGTGGCCCTTGATCTCGAGATCGATGACGACCTGCGCCGCGAGGGTCAGGCCCGCGAGTTGGTTCGGGCCCTCAATGATCAGCGCAAGGAGCTCGGCTTCGCCATCGCTGATCGCATCGTGGTCACCATCGACCCCGGCCCCGAGTTGCAGACAGCCCTCGATGCCCACCGGCCCTGGATCGCCGCCGAGGTGCTGGCCACCGAGATCGCCGACGGCCCGGGCGGGCATGCGATCACCATCGACGGCCACGCCGTCACCCTGAGCCTGCGCCCAGCCTGACGAAGTTCGGGTCGTTTCGCTCTGGTGCTGTCCGGCGAAGCGTCCTGACGTTCACCCCTGAATGCAGGTACCTCAGCCAGTGAATTGGGGTGAGGTCACGACTGATGGGGCAGGAATCGCTGGTGCCGGGGTCGTCGTGGATGTCGTGGCGACGGGTGGGAGCAGGCTGCCGGAGGTCATCACCCGGTTGGTGCCATCGATGGCGACGGCTACGAAAAGGCCGTTGCCGTAGGCGATCGAGACCCACGTGTTGGCTTCGGCCGCGAGATGGGGAGTCCAGTTAACCCCATCGGGGGAGGTCATCACCCGGTTGGTGCCGAGGTACGCCAAGGCGACGAACTGCCCGTTGCCATAGGTGATCGCATACCACCGGTTCGCTTCGGTGGCGAGGCGCGCGGTCCAGTTGACCGCATCGGATGAGCTCATCACTTGGTGAGTACCGTTGATGGCCAGAGCGACGAAGAGCCCGTTGCCGTAGGCCACGCCACTCCACGCGTTCGCTTCAGCGGCGGCATGGGATGCCCAGCTGACCCCATCGGGTGAGGTCATGACCGAGTTGGTTGCGCCATCGGCTACCGCGACGAACAGTCCGTTGCCGTAGGTGACCGAAAGCCAGGCGAGGGCTTCGGGAGCGGCGTGGCCGGTCCAGTTGACGCCATCGGGAGAGGTCATCACCCGGTTGGCCCCCGTGGGGGCGACGGCGACGAAACGGCCGTTGCCATACGCAAGCGAAGTCCACTGGTTCGCTTCGGCGGCGGCGTGAGATGTCCAGCTGACCCCATCGGGTGAGGTCATCACCCGGTTGGTTCCGGTGTCGGCGACGGCGACGAACAACCCGTTGCCGTAGGTGACCGAAGTCCAGATGTTCGCCTCAGCGGCGGGGTGAGGTGTCCAGGTCGACCCATCGGATGAGGTCATCACCCGGTTGACTCCGGTCTGGGCAACGGCGACAAACAGGCCATTGCCGTAGGTGACCGATGCCCATTGGTTCGCTTCGGCGGCAGGCTGCGCAGTCCACGCGGACCCGACTGGGCTCGCATTGGCGAGCGTCGCGCCTGCGGCCACGACCACAGCCACGACGGCAGCGCCCAACATCCGCTTCAACGTCGAACGAGGCGGTGACCAAGCCAGGCCGGATCCGGCCCGGCTGGCCGCCAACTCTTCGTCGGGCAACAAATCGTGCATCCTCAGCGACGGCGGCCGAAGCGCTGCTTGGGCGGGTCGGTGGTGGCTTCGATGTCGACATCGAAGAACGCCCGCATGGCGGCATCGGCCGCCTCGTCGGGCTCGCCCAGCGGCGAATCGGCCGCCGAGTCGGTCCTGGCCGGCTCGGGTGCCGAACTCTCGTAGGACGGCGAGAAGATCTGGGTGGGCGGGCCATCGTCCGCCGGGTCGGCATCGCCGAACAGGCGCTGACTGGTGAGGTCGATGGTCTCGCCCGCATCGGCGGCCGGAACCGAGGACGCCACCGAACCCGGTGCCCACGACAGGTCGACCACCGACTCATCGACGACCGAGTCATCGGCCACGGGCTCGTCGACCAGCGGCGGCTCGGCGGCGCCGACATCGGCCGACGCGATGTCGGCCTCGCTGGACTCGACCAACGACGATTCGGCCGTTGACGAATCGAGCGCGGCATCGACGTCGGGTTCGGCCGACCCGGTGGTGGCCGGTTCGTCGTTCGGCGTCTCGTCGTTCGGCGTCTCGTCGGCCGAGTCGATCTCGGGATCGGTGCCGAGTCGACGCCCATCATCGCCATCGGCATCACCGTCGCCCGGGCTCTCGGGATCGCCGTCCGGTCGGGTCACGGCATCGCCAGCATCGGACTCGTCGGACTCGTCGGACTCGTCGGACTCCTCATCATCGTCGACCGGCAGCGACGGGTTGCGCAGCTCGGGTCGTTCGGCCAACCGGAAGCCTCGCGGGTCGTCGAGCAGCCGGCGCACCGGTTCAAGGCGCTCCTGCAACTGCTCGCGCGCCGTGTCGAGGTAGCGCTGCATGGCATCGACGTCAGCCTCGAGGTCGACCCGAACGGCATCGAGGACCTTGACCCGCTGCTGCAGCTCGTGGGTGCGTTGCTCAGTGGCAGCATCGGCGTTCTTGTGGGCCTTGGCCAGCAACTGATCACGTTCCTGCTCGGCCTCGGCCACCAGGTTCACCGCCTTGGCGCGAGCGTCGGCCAGCGTGCGGGTCGCCGTGGTGTTGGCTTCGTCGACGGCCTGGTCAGCCGCGCGCTGGGCCAGCACCAGCACCTTCTTGAGCTCGTCGTCACCACCGGCGGCCACAGCCGTCGAGGTCAACAAACCCGAACCGGCGCCACCGGCTTCGGCCGCCGCTTCGGCGTCGGTCTGCAGTCGGCGGGCTTGGGCGATCTGGGCATCGGCGGCTTCGGCCCGCTCGGTGGCGACCCGCAACTTGTCCTGCAGCTGGGCGACCGCAGCGCTGACTCGCTCGAGGAAGTTGTCGACCTGATCGGGGTCGTAGCCTCCTCGTTTGATCTGCGCGAACTTCACATCGGTGAGCAGTTGGGGTGAACCATCCATGGGTCGGATGGTACCCACACCGCGACGGCCGCCGGGTCGATGCCCTTGGATCGCTCCGCTGGCTGGTGCCGGGATCAGCCGCCGAGGAAGGCGATCGCCACCTCGAGACCCAAGAGCAGCACCAACGGCGACAGATCGAGGGCCATGCCACCCATGCGTACCGGCGGAAGGATTGCCCGCAAGGGACCCAGCACCGGCTCGGTGAGCGAATAGAGGATCCGCACGGCTGAGGCCATGAACCCGCCCTCGGGGATCGGAAACCAACTCAGGATGATGCGCGCGAAGAGCAGCAGCACATAGAAGTTGAGGACCTGAGCCAGAAGATGCAGCACGAGACCTCAGTCGACGACGGGACGAACGGTGGGCGTGATCACGCGTCGTGGAGCCCGCGCTCCTGCAGCCGACGGCGTTCCTCGGCCGAAACCTCGACGTTGGTCGGCGTCAGCAGGTACACCTGATGGGCGACCTTTTCCATCTGACCGCCGAGGCCATAACAGAGGCCGCTCGAGAAGTCGATGAGCCGGCGGGCCAAGTCGCGGTCGACTCCCTGCAGGTTGAGGATCACCGGCTGCGAGCCCTTGAACTTGTCGGCCACGTCCTGGGCCTGATTGAACGAGGTCGGCGCCACCAGGTGGGGCTTGGCCGACGATGCCGCCGGCACCGGGCGCACCACGCCCCGAGGCTTGGCCACCGGGTTCTCGGCCGACGCAGTGGGAAGTGGACGCACGGCCGAGACCTCGTGGGGGTCGGTGGCCAGCACCGGAGGTACCTGGCCGGGGTTGATCCCTCGCGGACGCGATGGCTGAGCAGCCGAGCGACCCGAGGTCGGCGCCGACTCGCGCGCGGGCACCGCCGATCGGACCGCAGGGGCCACGGAGGCGCCCTCGTCGGCCGAGTCGTATTCGTCGTACTCGTCGTCCGGCCCGAGCCCCAGATAGAGCATCGCCCGTCGCCACATCGAATCCATCCAATCCTCCTGAGCCGACGATTCCCACGTTGGGATGCCGGTTCCGGCCGTCAAGGTACCGCGGAACTCTAGTGAACCCAGGAGTCAACCTGAGCGTCGGCGCTCGCCGAACAGGTCGCGCCCGATGCGCACCATGGTGGACCCCTCCTGGATTGCGACCTCGAGATCGCCGCTCATGCCGATCGACCGCACCGCCA
>JAYUBX010000154.1:0-3142 GCA_043740665.1 Candidatus Neomicrothrix sp. | reverse complement strand
GACGGCCGCAAGATGGTCAAGCTGCTACTCGAGACCCCGCCCGATCAGCAGATCTTCCAGCAGATGCTGTTCTCCAAGATCGTGCCGAACTGCAAGAAGCTGGGCCTGCTCGACGCCAGCGACCAGTGGCTGCGCCATCGCTTCGAGGAGATCGGCGTGATCCAGTTCGAGGACTGGGCCGACACCGGCGAGGAGTACCTCGAGTTCGATGCCGTCACCCTCGATCGGGCCGCGGTCGGTGCCTAACTAGCCTGCCGACATGGCTTACACCTGTTTCGACGTCAGCGAGAGCGACCATGTCGCTCACGTGCAGCTGAACCGCCCCGACCAGCTCAACTCGATGATCCCGGCGTTCTGGACCGAGCTGCCCGAGATCGTGCGCGCCATCAGCGCCGAGGGTCGGGCCCGAGCCATCGTCATCTCGTCGACCGGCAAGCACTTCTCGGCCGGTATGGATCTGGCCGTGTTCACCGGCGGCAGCGACGTCGCCATGGGGGCAGGTGCGAACGGTGCTGATGGCGACGCGCCGAAGCGTTCGGCCGAGGCCGGTCGCTCGCGGGCCCGCCTGCGCGAGACGGCGCTCATGCTGCAGGACAGCTTCACCGTGCTCGAGAAGGCGCGCATGCCGGTGATCGCCGCCATCCAGGGCGGCTGCATCGGGGGAGCGGTCGACATGGTCACCGCCTGCGACCTGCGCTACGTCAGTGCCGACGCGTTCTTCGTGATCCAGGAGATCAACATCGGCATGACCGCCGATGTCGGCACCCTGCAGCGCCTGCCCAAGCTGGTGCCCGACGCCATCGTGCGTGAGCTCGCCTACCTCGGCGGTCGCATGCCGGCCCAGCGGGCCTACGAGGTCGGCCTGGTCAACGGCGTCTACGACACCCACGACGAGCTGGTGGCTGGCGCCCTGGACGTCGCCGCCCAGGTCGCGGCCAAGAGCCCGCTGGCCATCTGGGGCTCGAAGGAGATGATCACGTACTCCCGCGATCACACCGTGGCCGACTCGCTCAACTACATCGCCACTTGGCAGACCGGCATGTTCCAGCCGGCCGACATGATGGAGTCGTTCTCGGCCAAGGCCGAGCAGCGCGACCCCGCCTTCGACGACCTGCTCCCCACCCCCGAAGGCTTCTAGCTCTTCATCCGTTTCGGCGCTGATTTGTTTCGCTCAGCGAAACATCTGGGGGGTCGAAAAGCGGGATCAGGCCGATTGGACGATGAAAACCGGGTGGCGGGGCGCGATGCGGGCCAGTTCTTCGTCGGACGAATCGGCGCTGACGCCGTCGAAGAACACGCCGACCTCCATCTTCCACTTGCGCAGGTAGGCCCGCAGCACGTCGACCTTGTCGACGTCGTTCAATTCGGTAGCTGCGAAGGTCTCGACGTGGCGGCCGACTCGCAGTTCGCCGGTACCGGCGACTCGCAGGTTGCGCACCCACTGGGTGTGACCACGGGGAGCGACGAGGTATCGCTGTTCGCCTTCGAACAGCAGGTTGACCGGGACGGCTCGCCATTCGCCGGACTTGCGGCCACGGACTCGCAGCTCACGCGACCCCCACACACTGAGGCCGCGGCGGGTCATGAAGGCGATGCCTCGGTTGAAGACGTTGTGGGTGAACCATCCGGGGGCGCCGTAGTGGTGCTGGTCGGCGTTCTGGTCGGTTGCTTCGCTCGGCTCGGTCATGGTGACTCCTGACATGGTGCTACTCCTGGTTCGGGAAAACGAGAGCACTGCTCTCGTTCCTTGATAGTTGACGATTCCTCGTCCGTTGTCAAGAGCACTGCTCTTGAATCTTGTCAGTGCTCTCGGTTTGCGCCAGGATGACGCCATGGAGACGACCCCAGCCGTGACGGCGAGAGATCGTGTGCGGGCTGAGCTCATCATCGAGATCAAGCAGATCGCCCGTCGGCAGCTGGCCGAGCACGGTTCGGCAGCCCTGTCGTTGCGGGCCGTGGCCCGCGAGCTCGGGATGGTCTCGTCCGCCGTCTATCGCTACTTCCCCAGTCGCGACGATCTGCTGACGGCCCTCATCATGGATGCCTACGACGCCGTCGGCGACGAGCTCGAGCGAGCCAACGCCGGTCGGCGACCGTCCGACCACCTCGGTCGCTGGCTAGCCATGGCTCGAGCGCTGCGATCGTGGGCCCTCGCCAACCCGCAGCAGTACGCCCTCATCTACGGCAGCCCGGTGCCGGGTTATCGGGCTCCGGCCGACACCATCGACCCCGCTACGCGGGTGAGTCTGGCTTTTCTGCACCTGCTGCGCGACGCAGTCGAGGCCGGAGTCATGAAGCCCGGTGTACCGGCGGAGGTGCCGAAGGGTGTCCGCGCTGACTTCGACGCCATCCGCCGGTTCGGTGAGTTCGATGCGGCTGACGAAATCGTTTCCCGCGGCCTGATGGTCTGGACCCAGTTGTTCGGCACGTTGAGCTACGAACTCTTCGGCCACCTCCACAACGTGATCACCGACTACAACGCCTTCTTCGATGTACAGATGCGCCGGTCGGGCCAATACCTGCTCAACGGAATCGGCTAGACCGGGCGACATGGCCACTCGCTGGTGTTCCGTCGTCGTCGACTCGGCCGATCCCCGAACATTGGGTTCGTGGTGGCGGGACGCGCTCGGCTGGCAGATCGTCTCTGAAGCCGACGACGAGGTCGAGGTGGCGCCGCCCGGCATCGTGGGCGACAAGGGGGTGCCCACCCTTGA
The DNA here is from genome assembly GCA_043740665.1 of Candidatus Neomicrothrix sp. Lineage (GTDB taxonomy): Bacteria > Actinomycetota > Acidimicrobiia > Acidimicrobiales > Acidimicrobilacustridaceae > UBA4742. The sequence goes on along the minus strand of JAYUBX010000154.1, from coordinate 428 downwards.
GTTCGGCGCGGTGGCGGACCCCAAGCGGGGCAAGAATCGGGTGCACCTCGACCTGGCCAGCCAGACCTTCGACGACCACGCCGCCACCGTCGACCGGCTGCTCGCTGCGGGGGCCACGCCGGTCGACGTCGGCCAGGGGCCCGACGAGACGTGGATCGTGCTGGCTGATCCCGAGGGGAACGAGTTCTGTGTGCTGCATCCCCGCAACGAGTACCTGGGTGGCGGCCCGCTGGCTGCCATCGTGATGGATGTCGACGATCCACCCGGGCTCGCTGACTTCTGGGCGGCGGCTACCGGGCGTTCGGTGGTTCGTCACGATGACGGCGACGTGACTCTTCGCCACCCCGATGGACGGCTGCCTGACCTCTATCTGCTGTGCACCGGCGACCCTCGTACCGGCAAGAACCGGCTACACCTCGATGTGGCGC
>JAYUBX010000153.1:0-6275 GCA_043740665.1 Candidatus Neomicrothrix sp. | reverse complement strand
CGCGACCATCGATCTCGATCGGGGCGCTGATGGCTTCACAGATCTGGTCGGCCAGCGCAATCGCACCGTTCAAACCGATACCCCCGAGCACCACCGCGAATCCGTCACCGCCGAGGCGTGCCAGCACCGGTTCGGGGCCGGCCGTCGTACGCAAGCGCGCCGCGACCTGCTGCAGCGTGCGATCGCCGCCCTTCGCTCCGATCACCGTGTTCATGCGCTTGAACTGATCGATGTCGCACACCAACGTGATCACCTTGTCGCCGTCGGGGCCGGCCAGGGCCGAGGCCAGTCGATCGAGCAGGCGCACCCGATTGGGCAGTCCGGTCAGCGAGTCGGTGAACGCCCGATTGGCTTGGGCGCGGGCGGCCTCGACCCGATCGGTCACATCGCGGGCGTTGAGCACGATGCCGCCGATGGCGGGATTGTCGCTCAGGTCGGTGACGACGACTTCGAAGTGGCGCCACGACCCCTCGTTGCTACGCAGCCGCAGTTCGACCGGAGTCCCGATGCCCTGATCGTCGGGCCGGGCCAGGCCGAGCAAATCGGTCGGCGCATCGTCGGGGTGCACCAAGTCGAAGACCGAGACGCCGTCGAGTTCGCCTTCGGCGTGCCCGAGGACCCGTGTGACCGCCGGGCTGAGGTACTCGATGGTGCCATCGCTCGCGACCACGACGATGAGGTCGGCGGCGTTCTCGACCAGCGCCGCCAGCCGGGTCGTGCTCGCCTCGACGTGCTCGAAGGCGGTGCGTAGCTCGGTCAGATCGCGGGCGACCAGCGAGACGCAGGAGATCTCACCGTCGTGCGTGCGGTGCGCGACCAGCGCGGCCGAGACCGGCACCGGGCCGTCGTCGGCGACGAACGTGAGCCGGCCACGCCAGCGACCGAACTTCACCAACGCCGGCAACACCTTCACCTCGTAGTGCCCCCTCGACCACTCGTCCATCAGGTCGATCAGCCAGATCTGGTCGGCCTCTTGCAGTGGGATCAGCGTGACGAACGCGTCGTTGGCCCACATCGCCTCACGGCCGATCGACGCGAAGATGGCCACCATGTCGGGCGTCTCGACCAGCGTGTCGGTCAGGATCGAGCGCACCTGCTCGCCGCTCAGGCCGCGCGGGGCGCCGCCCCCTTCACCCATGATGTCGTCGTCCGAGAGCGCGGGGCCGACGGTCGAGCCGGCCTCGGCCACTGCCGCGGCGTCACGCAGGGCTTGGCGATGGGCCGCGCTCGAAACGCGGCGGCTCCACGACGTCATCGATCATTTCCTTGTCGGCCGGGTCGAGACAGCGGTCGAACCGCCGCCATCGAGTCGTCGACGGGCGCCATGACCGCCTTGAACATGCAGCCTCCTCGAGGACGGGAACGCAGACGGGCCGAGCGGCAGTGCCACACCGTGGAGCGACCATCCTTCCCTGCCACCGCGGGGGGCGGCAAGGTCATCGTGGCCACGCGTCGATCGCTCGTCGGCTCGTCGGCTCGTCGGTCCGTCGTCAGCGGCCAACATTCGAGGCCGGCTCTAGATCATTCGGCCCAGAACTAGGCCATACGACCCAGGAAATGATCGACGGCGGACCGCCAGTGGGTCAGACTGACGACATGGTCAAGAAGACGGTGTTGGTGTGCGATGGGGACGAACTGGCCCGGCGGGCCCTCGGCCGTACGGCGATCGAACACGGGCTCGAGCTCACCGGTGAGGCCGCGACCGCGGTGCAGGCGTTGCAGATCCTGCGCCACAACCCAACCGACGTCGTCGTGATCGCCAATGAGCTGCAGGGGTTGTCCGGCATCGAGGTCACCCCCGAACTGGTCGAGTCCGGCTACCGGGTGATCGTGGTGGCCGCCGATGGGTGGGTCCTCGACCAGGCTCGCGACGCCGGCGCTTTTGCCGCCGTTCCGCGCGGCGACCTCCAGGCGTTCGCCCGGGCCATCTCGGGGTTGGGTGCCGATGCGACTCCTGGTGAGCGTCGGTCGGGCGCCGACCGACGGGCGACGAGCGACCGCCGCGTCGCCCAGGACTGGTCGAAGGTGATCCGCCAACGTCGGGTCAGCGACCGCCGCGTCGGCGACCGTCGGGTCGTCGAGCCAGCCAGCGATCATCCCGTAGAACCGATCGAGCTGGTGGCTCGGGCCCACGCCTGAGTCCAACTACTCGTTTGTGTCAGCCCTCGTCGCGCCGAGCGCGTCGGCGCCACCAGACCAACCCAGTCAGAACCAGCACTGCGGCAACGATGGCGGCAACCGGGACCCGACGCGATGACCGAGCCGGCGACGTCGGTGCCGGCCTCGGCTCGCGCCAACCGGGACCAGGTTCAGCCATCAATGGCTGACCAGTCGAGACCGCCGGTATCTCGTTCGCGGTCACGCCGCTCGCCGCTACTTCGTTGACCGGCGACGCGTCGATCGGCGCGGCATTCCCGGCCGACGGCGTCGGGGCCGCGGCCTTCTTCGCCTGGGCCTTCTTGGCCACGGACTTCTTGGCCACGGACTTCTTCGCCGGCACCTTCTTGGCGACCGACTTCTTGGCGACCGACTTCTTGGCGACGGTCGGGCCGACGGCAACGTCAGGGGCATCGCCGAGGAGCGCGTCGACGGGGGCCGGGCCCTCGTCGTCCTCGTTACGGGGTCGGCTGCGCGACCGCTGCGGGTCGTACTGCGCCATCGAGGGCTCCGTTCTGGCCAGTCGGGTCGGCCGGGGCGAGTGCGGTGTCGACGGGGTCGAGCTCGATGACCGTCGTCGGTTCGGGTTCGCCGAGGATGGCGGCCAAGAGCGCGTCGAACTCGGCTGCCGCTTCGGCTGCGCCCGGCCGAGCTCCGAGGGCGTGGATCGGCAGCGACTGCGCCGCCGCCTCAGGAATGGCGGCTCGCAGCCGAACCGGCGGCAGGACCTGATCGCCGTAGGTCTCGACCAGCTGCTCGTACCAGTACTTGGCGTCGCGAGTGCGCCCGAGCCGGTTGACCACGATGCCGGCCACCGCCAAACCTTCGGAGCGGCGGGCACCGATGCGCGACACCGTGCGCAGGATCTGCTCGACCCCATCGGATGCCCACGCACCCGGCTCGGTGACCACCAAGGCCTGGTCGGCGGCAAACAGGCCGTTCACGGTGAGCAGACCCAGCGAGGGGGGGCAGTCGATGATGACCAGGTCGTGGCCGACACCCTGCAGGGCGACCTGCAGGCGGTCCTGGGCGCCGATCGGGTCGTTGGCGAGCTGCGGTTCGCGCTGAGCCAAAGCCGGCGAGCTGGCGGCGACGTCAGGCGGATCAGCCGCGTCACCGGCTGGCCACGAACTCGGACTCAGGACCTGCAGGATCATCCCGGGGTGATCAGCCTCGAGGGCCCGATCGACGGTGATATCGGGCTTCCACACGCCGAGCCCGGTCGTGGCGTTGGCCTGGGGATCGAGGTCGACGACGAGCACCCGATAGCCGGCCGCGACGGCCGCCGCCGCCAGCCCGAGCGCCACGGTGGTCTTGCCGACCCCACCCTTTTGGTTCACCACGGCGATACTCACCATCGTCGGTAACGTACTGCACCGGCTGGACGGCGGCTTCTCGTCGCCTCCGCGGCGCGTCGGCGGGAATACCCGAGCGTCGGAAACGTTCCAAGCCGACATGAGCGATCCGAATCCTCCGGCGGTCGGCCGCGCCCTGCAAGAGGGCGACACCGCACCCGACTTCGACCTGCAGTCCCAGACGGGAGAACAAGTGAAGCTCAGCGACCTGCGCGGTCAGTGGGCCGTCGTCTACTTCTACCCGCAGGACGACACGCCGGGCTGCACGACCGAGGCCTGCTCGTTCCGCGACAGCTTCGAGGACTTCACCGACGCCGGCGCGACCGTCATCGGTATCAGCAAGGACTCGGTCGAGTCACACAAGAAGTTCGCCGAGAAGCATCGTCTGCCGTTCACGCTGCTCAGCGACGAGGGTGCCAAGGTGGCCAAGGCCTGGGGCGTCGGCAAGAGCCTCGGCATCCTGCCTGGTCGCGTCACCTACGTGATCAGTCCGCTGGGCGTGGTCCGCAAGAAGTTCTCGTCCCAGCTCCGTGCCTCGAAGCACAAAGACGAAGCCATCCAAGCCATCCGCGCCGGCGCCTAACCCCGCAAACCGGGCATCCTTGCAGGCCGGATTGCGACCGTTTTCGTGCCCGGTTTCGAGAAGGAAACGTGGTAGACCCGTGTGATGGCGAGCATGGTGATCGTCGGCGGCGGGATTCTCGGCACCATGCATGGCGTGATGGCTCGCCGCTGCGGCTGGACCGTCAGCCACCTCGACCGAGACATCGAGCCGCGTTCGGCGTCAGTCCGCAACTTCGGACTGGTGTGGGTGAGCGGCCGGGCCGAGGGCAACGAGCTGCAAGTGGCACTGCGGGCACGTGACCTGTGGGCCGAGATCGCGGCCGTTGCCCCCGGCGTGGGGTTCCGACCGGACGGCTCGATGACGGTGGCCCAAACGCCCGAAGAACTCGCCGTCCTTGAGCAGGTGGCCGCCCGGGATGACGCGCCCCTGCGAGGGTTCCACCTGCTGACACCGGCTGACGTTCGCGCCGTCAATCCGGCGCTGCGCGGCGAATTTCTGGGGGGCCTGTACTGCACGACCGACGCGGTCGTCGAGCCTCGGCTCGCCCTGCCTGCGCTGCGCGAGGCCCTCGCGTCTGGCCACCGATTCGGTACCGGCGACCAACCGCTGGTTGGCCCGACCGCCGCCGACGAGCACGGCTACCGCTTCCTCGGCGGTCGCACCGCGACCGAGATCGGGCCGGGCTACGTGATCGACCACACCAACGAACGCCACCCAGCCGACGTCGTCGTGGTGTGCCCCGGGATCGAGCGGCAGGGACCCATGGCCGACCTGCTCGACGCGGCCCCCGTGCGCACCGTCCAGCTACAGATGATGCAGACCGCACCGTTCGATGAACGGCTCACCACCTCGCTGGCCGACGGTGACTCGCTGCGCTACTACCCCGCCTTCCGGGTACCCGCGCTGGCGGACCTGCCCCCGCAGGCGCCGTTGGCCGCTCACCACCACATGCAGCTACTCATTTCGCAGCGGGGCACGGGTGAGCTCACCGTCGGCGACACCCACGCCTATGACGAACCGTTCGATTTCGCCACCGACGAAGCGCCTTACGACCACCTGCGGGCCCGCGCCGAGTCGATTCTCGGTCGGTCGCTGCCACCGGTGACCCGACGGTGGACGGGCGCCTACTCCCAGAGCACCGACGACTCGATCTGCCACCGACGCCAGGTCGCCTTCGGGGTCTGGGTGGTCACCGGCCCGGGTGGCCGGGGCATGACCTTGTCGCCGGCGATCGCCGAGCAGACCCTCACCGAGATCGGATCCCCTGCATGACTTCATCTTCGACCGAGCGTCCGTCGGTGCCCATTCGCCTCGCCGTGCTTGACATGGCCGGAACCACCGTCCGCGACGACGGGCTCGTCACCACTGCGTTCCTCGCCGCCCTCGAACACATCGGCATCGACCGAGACGACCCCGCCGTGCCGGGACACCTGGCGTTCGTCCAGGCCACCATGGGGCAGTCGAAGATCGTGGTGTTCCGCGGTCTGCTCGGCGACGAGGCTCGGGCCCAGGTTGCGACCGCCGCGTTCGAAGCTGCCGTCAGCGAAGCCGTCCGCAGCGGCGGGATCGAGCCTATCGCCGGGGCCGAGGACGCCTTCGAGTCGATGCATTCACGGGGCATCGCCATCTGCCTCACAACCGGCTTCTCGGCCGCGACCCAGGCCCTCATCGTCGAGACCCTGCGCTGGTCCGACCTGGTCGACCTGACGCTGGCCCCCGGCCCTGATGCCCGGGGCCGCCCCTACCCCGATCTGGCCCTCACCGCGCTCATGCGGCTCGAGGTCGATGACGTCCGTTCGTTGGCAGTCGCCGGCGATACCGCCAACGACCTGGTCGCCGGATGGCGCGCCGGGGCCGGCGTCGTGGCGGGTGTGCTCACCGGGGCCCACGACCTCGCCGCGCTCGAAGCCGCGCCCCACACCCACATCCTGGACTCGATCGCCGACCTCCCCGGCGTGTTCTGAGCCGAAGACGATCAGTAGACGGACAAGGGGGTGCCGACCGGCGCCACGCCGCTGCCCCACAGCCAGTCGATCTCGTCGTTGGTGAGACGGACGCAACCGTGGCTCGCCGCTTTGGTGGGCACGCTCGGTGAGCCGTGCAGGGCATAGCCGCCGGTGAAGTACTTGGGCCGCCAGAGCTGACCCAGATCGCTGACCCGCATCCCGTCGATCTGGCGCTGGATCTGATAGTCGCCG